>JALYRA010000035.1 GCA_030855545.1 Actinomycetota bacterium
TCCGTTCGACAACCACCCCTTGTTCAAGACCGAGGAGCAGGCTCGCCTCGAAGAGACCATGGACGGCGACGAGCCGGCCGTGACCCTCGAGCCCGCGATGGTGTGGCCCGGCGAGGACTCGGTCGAGGACGCCGCACCCGAGCCCAACTCATCCGAGGACACCGGCCTGTGGTCGAAATCGCGAGATTTCGACTGGGGCGACTAGCTTTCGTCCCCGGCCGCGCCACCTGAGCCGGCCTCCGGCGACGCTTTCGCCGATGGCGGGAACGAAAGCCCCTGAGCTAGGCCGCCGGGAGAGAGTCTTCGACGAGCTGGTGCGACAAGCGGCGGAACGGCCCGTCCTGTCCCATCAACTCCCGCTCGGTGCCGCGCTGAACGATCCGGCCGTGCTCGAGCACGAGGATCTCGTCGGCGCGGCGAACCGTTGCGAGGCGGTGCGCGATGATGATCGACGTCCGGCCGGCGAGCAGCGTGTCGAACGCCCGCTCGATCAGGATCTCCGTCGGCCGGTCGATGTTCGACGTCGCCTCGTCGAGGATCAGGATGCGCGGGTCGGCGAGCAGCGCCCGGGCGATCGAGATCAGCTGGCGCTCACCCGCTGAGAGCCCGGCACCGCCCTCGCGGACGACGTGGTCGAGGCCGTGCTCGAGGCGCGCCGCGACGCGGTCTACCCCGACCGCCGCCGCGGTCGCGCGCACCTCCTCGTCGGACGCGTCCGGCTTCCCGAAGCGGATGTTGTCCGCGATCGTGCCGCTGAAGAGGAACGGGTCCTGGAGCACGACGCCGAGCTGGCGCCGGTAGGCCACGAGCTCGACATCCCGCAGATCGGTGCCGTCGACGCGGACGGCGCCCTCGTCGGGGTCGTAGAAGCGAGCGATCAGTTTCGCCGTCGTCGACTTGCCGCCGCCCGATTCGCCGACGAGGGCAAGGCAGCCGCCGGGAGGCACCGAGATCTCGATTCCGTGCAGCACGGGCTCCTCGCCGTACGCGAAGGTGACGCGGTCGATCTCGAGCCGCCCGTCGATGCGGCCGAGCCGGCGCGCGTCGGGCTTGTCTGCCACGTCGACCTCGGCGTCGAGCACCGAGCTGATCTTGTCCATCGCCGCATTCGCGGCCTGAACCTGGCCGTAGAGTTCCGAGAGCTCCTGCAGCGGCTGGAAGACGAGCGCGAGTAGGCCGACCGCCGCGATCAGCGTCCCGATCTCCATCGAGCCCGCGCCGATGAACTGCGCGCCCGCGTAGAGCACGGCGCCGGTCGCGATGGCGCCGAGCAACTCGATCGCGGGAAAGAAGACGGAGTAGATCTTCTGCACGTGCACGTTCGAGACGCGGTTCTCCTCGTTCAGCCCGTCGAACTCCGCCTGGAACGCCCGCTCGCGGTTGAACGCCTGGATCACGGCCATGCCGGCGACCGATTCGGCGAGCTGCGCCGTGACGATCGCGATTCGGGTGCGGACGTCCGCGGCCGCGACGTGCGAAACCCGCTGGAACCAGCGCGTGATCACGATCCCGGGCGGCAGGATGCACAGCGCCACGAGCCCGAGTCGCCAGTCGAGCAGGAACAGACCCGCCACGGCGGCGATGAGCGTCAGCGTGTTGACGACGAGCGTCGTCAGGCCCTGGTTGAGCACGTCCGAGAGCGCGTCGACGTCGCTGTTCAGCCGCGAGATGATCCAGCCCGCCTTCTGCTGCGAGAAGTAGCGGAGCGACAGCGACGTCAGGTGGCCGAACAGGTCGCGCCGGAGCTCGAGCACGATTCGCTGGCCGGCGCTTGCGAGCCCGAGCCACGTCAGCGTGCCGAGCGCCCAAGCAGCAGCGTTGACGCCGACGTAGGCAAGCACGGCGAGCAGCAGCCGGCGCTCGTCCTCGTCGCGGATGCCGTTGTTCGTCGCGTCCTCGACGAGGAGCCAGCCTGTCACCGGCGCCGCGGCGGAGAGGGCCGCGAGCAGGGCGATCAGTGCCATCTGACCCTTGCGCTCGGCGGCGTAGGGCAGTAACCGTGAGAGCCCGGTGTGCTGTTTACGCGGCAACGGACTCGTCTCCGAACAACGCCGTGAAGAGGCCGCCCGCGGCCAGCAACGCGGCCGGAACGCCCTGCTCGACGATGCGTCCTCGGTCGAGCACGACGGCCCGGTCTGCGACGCCGATCGTCGAGAGTCGCTGCGTCGCGACGAGCACTGTCCGGCCCGCGACAGCGGGACGTAGATTCTCCACGAGCAGCCGCTCGGTCTCCGTGTCGACGGCCGACATCGGATCGTCGAGCACGAGCACGCGCGCGCCGGCGAGGAGCGCCCGCGCGAGCGCCACGCGCTGTCGTTGCCCGCCGGAGAGGTTGACGCCTCGCTCTCCGATCAGCGTGTCGTAGCCGTGCGGGAGGTCGTCGACGAAGGTCGCAACACCGGCGGCGTCGCACGCGGCGAGCACCTCCTCCCAGGCTGCCTCCGGCCGGGCGGAGAGCAGGTTCTCGCGCAGGAGCACCGAGAAGAGCACCGGCTTCTGCGTCACGATTGCCACGGCCCCGCGCAGCTCGGCGACCGGAACGTCGCGCGTGTCGACTCCGCCGAGGAACACCCTGCCGCCGGTCGGGTCGTAGAAGCGCGGCAGCAGGTTGAGCAGTGTCGTCTTCCCCGATCCGGTAGGTCCACAGACCGCGACGATCTCGCCCGGCTCGACGGCGAGATCGACTCCGCGCAGCACCTCCTGCTCGGTGCCATAGGCGAACCGGACGTCCTCGAAGCGGACGCGGAGCGGCCCGTCGGGGAGTGGCAGCGGCTTCTCGGGCTCGGGGAGCGGCTGGATGCCCTCGAGCCACGCGAAGCTGCGTCCGGCGGAGGCGACCGCGCGCTGGCCGAGGTTGATGATCCAGCCGAGCGCCTCGAGCGGCCAGACGAGTTGCAGCAGCAGCGTGATGAAGAGCATGAACTCGCCGATCGTCAGGTTGCCGGCGATCACCTCACGCCCGCCGAAGAAGAGCACCGCCGCGATCCCGAGCGAGGGCAGGAGGAGGAGACCGGGGAGGAAGTACGCCTCCACGGACGCCGCGCGCATCGTCTCGTGGCGCACCGCCTCGGCGCGGCCGAGGAAGCGCGTCCGCACATCGTCCTCGCGGCCGAACGCCTGCACCATCTCGATCCCGACGACGGCCTCGTCCGTCGCCTCGGCGAGGTGACCCTTCTTCGCCTGCACGAGCCGCGAGATCGGGAAGAGCCTGTGCGCAAAGATCCAGGTGAGGACGGCGATCGCCGGCATCGCGAGCGCCGAGTAGAGCGCGAGCCGCGGGTTGACGAGCACGAGCACGATCCCCGCGCCCGTGATCATCATGGCGCTCTGGATCCCCTGCACGACGCCCCAGCCGATGAAGTAGCGCACGGGGTAGATGTCGTTCGTCGCGCGCGAGATCACCTCGCCCGTCGCGTGCCGGTCGAAGAACGCGCGCGGGTAGTAGAGGTAGGCGTGATAGAGCA
Source organism: Actinomycetota bacterium (assembly GCA_030855545.1). Taxonomy (GTDB): domain Bacteria; phylum Actinomycetota; class Thermoleophilia; order Gaiellales; family Gaiellaceae; genus Gaiellasilicea. The sequence continues at coordinate 3,465 of JALYRA010000035.1, forward strand.
TCCCGCGCAGCCGCGCCTCGACGGCGATGCCAACCCGCGCAGTCGCGAAGCGGCGGGAGAAGTTGACGAAGAAGCGGAGCGCGGCGAGGACGACGATCACGCCGAGGTACGGCAGCAGCCGGCCGTCGTGCGGCCCGACGATCGCCTCGTCGATCGCACGCTGGATCAGGATCGGGATCGTGATCGAGAGCGTCGTGAACGCGAGCGCGAACGCGAGCCCGATTCCGACCAGGCGACGCTGTCCCCACCAGAGCGGGAAGAGGCGGAGCAGGGTCGGCCGGAGGCCAAGATCTGGAGGGTCTACGTGGTTCACGGGCGGCTACCGACGGTACCAGCGCCCACCCGCTCGAGATCTACGGCTTCAAGACG
>JALYRA010000041.1 GCA_030855545.1 Actinomycetota bacterium
CTACGCGGCGACGATGATTCCGGCGTTCTTCGCGGCCGCGGTGTTCGGCGTCGCGAGAATCGGCTCCCGCGCCGCGTATCTCGTGCTCGCAGCGTCCGTGATCGGCGCGGTCGCGCTCGGCCCGCTCGGGCGAGTCGACATCGACTCTGGCGAGCATGACGCCACACAACGCCGTGCGATTGCCGGCATCCCGACCGATGCCGCCGTAAGCGCAACCAATGCTCTCGGCGCGCATCTCTCCGACCGCCGCCGGATCTTCAGCTTTCCGGTCCTCCGCGAGGCGGACTGGGTCGCCGTCGACACGGAGCGCCTCACGTTCCTCGACAGCCTGGAGCCTGGCCGCTCGGAAGCAGCGCTCGCCGCCCTGCGCCGCGACCCGCGCTGGCTGCAGGTCTTTGCCGAGGACGGCGTGCTCGTCCTCAAGCGCCGTTAGAGCGGGATCGTCTGCGGGAGCAGGTAGGCGCAAAACGCGAGGGAGACGAGCTGTGCGCGTCGATCGTCCTCGGCGGCGGCGAGCGGGAGCGCCCAGATCGTGTACCAGGGAGCTAGCCACGGCGTTGTCGCGAGCAGCAGGCAGGCTGCAAGGCCGAGACGCGCCCGGCCGCGCAGCGCCTCGCGAGCGAGCCAGGCGAGCCCCGCGACGAGCACGAGCGCGGCGAGCACGAGCGCGATGTCGCGCGGCGCGCCGAGCTGCTCGACCCGGTGCGGCAGCGCATAGCTCGTCTGGCCCTCGGCGTTCCGAGCGAGCGGGCCGAACGCGCGGAGCCAGTCGGGGCCATAGCGGATGGTGGCGATCGCGCCCGCAACGAGCGCGGCGGCAGCGAAGGCGAGATGGCTCACCCGCCGCCCCGTGGCCCGTGCCTCGATGGCACGGAGACCGAAGAGGACGGCTGGAATCCACTTGATCAGGGTCGCCGCCACCCAGCCCACCGCTGCGAGCGAGCGGCGTCCCGACGCGGCAAGCACGAGCGCGCCGAGCGCCAACGCCATCATCAGCGCGTCGTTGTGGCCGCCGCCGCCGAAGTGGATCGCGAGCAGCGGGTTCCAGCCGACGAACGCCGCCGCGAAGGGACGATCGCGTGCGAGCCGGGCTGCGAGCAGCACGCACGCGAGGACGGACAACGCCGCGAACGTCTTGAAGATCCAGGCGGCAGCCTCTTCCGACGAGCCGGCGACCCGGGCGACCGCCTCGGTCACGAGGGTGAACACCGGCCCGTAGACCGACGTCGTGTCGCGCCAGGCCGCGCCCGCGTCGTCGTAGGCCGGGTCATCCGGGAACCGGCTCGGCACGTCCACGTACGGATCGCCGTCGTGCACGGCCGCGATCCGGCCGTATTCCCAGTACGTCCAGGCGTCAGTCGAAAGCAGCAGCGGGCCGGCCAGCGGAAGAAGCTGAATCGCCGCCGCGGCGACGAGCACGGCACGCAGCCCGGGGGCACGGCGCCGTAGCAGCCACAACGCCCCGAGGTACGCGCCGAACGCCGCCAGGAGCAGCGCCAGGAAGACGGCTCCGAGTGAACCGCCGGCTGCGCGGCCGGCGTCCGCGGGCACGAGCGGCGCTCCCTCGATCCAGGCGACGGCAACGCAACCCGCGACGAGCAGCGCGACCGCAATCGCCGCAAGCAGCGCGGCGCGGTTCATCAGAAGGTTGATCGGTGGTGCGCGTGCTTCCGAGCAACCATCTCTAGCCCGGCGGAGGCTCGGTGGGCGGGGGCGGCTCTTCGGGCGGGGGCGGCTCGGTCGGCGGCGGCACCGGAATCGGAGCCGGCGGCGGCACGGTGACCGGAGACGGAGCGGGCTTCGGCTTGGGCGTCGGAGCAGGTGCGGGAGCTGGAGCTGGCCCGGACGCCGGCGTCGTCGTCTCCCGCGTGGGCGCCGTTTCCTCGTCCGGTGCGGGTGCGGCCGGCGGCACGTAGTAGTCGCTACTGCCGCCGTCGTCGGAGTACCCGAACGAGCGCGCGTACTGGCCGCGCTCGAAGTCCGACCACTCCGGATAGTCCTTGGGCTCCGGGAAGTCGACCGCCTCGAGCTGGCCGATCGCGGAGCTCATGAAGAGCCGCCAGATCTGCGCCGGGAAGGTGCCGCCCGCGACGCGGATGCCGTGGACGTTCAGCATCGGCACTTTCCCGCGCGGATGGCCGACCCAGACCGTCGTGCCGAGACGCGGCGTGTAGCCGCAGAACCAGGCGTCGGAGTGCTCTTCGGTCGTGCCGGTCTTCCCCGCGGCAGGGTGGCCGTAGTCGGCGGCCGTTCCCGTGCCGAAGTCGACGTTCTGCTCGAGGATGCGCGTGACCGTGTCGGCAACGCCGTCGGACACGACGCGCTTGCGCTTCGGCTTGCCCCAGCCGGCGGACGTGTCCTCGCCGCTCGGGAGCACGACCTTCCGGATCGCCATCGGCTCGGAGTAGATTCCGCCGGCAGCGAGCGTCGCGTAGGCGGAGGCCATGTCGAGCGGCGACACGTCCATCGCACCGAGGCCGATCGACGGCACGAAGGCCCCGTCGACGGAGAGCGGCGAGCGGACGCCGAGCTTCGTCGCCATCGCGGCGACGGCCTCCGGCGTGACGTCGAGGGTCAGCTGCGCGTAGACCGTGTTGTCCGACCGGAGCGTGGCGCGCTCGATCGTCGTCCAGCCGGTGTACGACTTGTCGTAGGTCTCCGGGCACCACCACGTACCGCTCTCACAGTCGCCGTTCGGATCGGGCCGGTAGAAGAACGGAGCGGAGTTGTAGCTGACCGTGGCCGGGTTGATCCCCTTCTCGACAGCCGCTGCAAGCACGAAGGTCTTGAATGTCGAGCCGGATTGGCGCCGGGCCTGCGAGAGCAGGTTGAACTGGTTCTTGTTGTTGCCCGGAATGACCGCGGTCATCGCGCGGATGGCGCCGTTCTTCGGATTGATCGAGATAATCGCCGCGGCGGGGTCGGTCGGTTCGTACAGCGTCTCCTCGATCGCCTTGACCGCGGCGCGCTGGAAGCGCGGGTCGACGGTCGTGTAGACCTTGAGCCCGCCCGAACGGACGGTGCCGGCGCCGTACTGCGCGATCAGCTGGTCACGGACATAGCTGAAGAAGTACGGCTCCTTGATCTCCTTGTAGAGCTGTCCGGCCTTCAGCCCGAGCCCACGATTGACCGCCCAGTCGTACTGGCCGCGATCGATGTCGCCTGCGACGAGCAGCGCGCGCAGCACCTGGTTGCGCCTGACCGTCGCGGTTTCCTCGCGGTTGAACGGGTCGTAGAGCGACGGCGCCTGAGGCAGACCTGCGAGGAGCGCGGCCTGGGGCAGATTCAGCTCGCTCGACGGCTTCGAGAAGTAGGTCTGCGCGGCCGCCTCGATCCCGTAGGCGAGGTTGCCGTAGTAGACCTGGTTCATGTAGCTCGTGAGGATCCACTGCTTGGTCCTCGCCTTGTCGAGCTTGAGCGCCAGACACGCTTCCTTGACCTTCCGCTCGACGGTGCGCTCGCGGCCGATATAGAGGTTGCGGACGAGCTGCTGCGTGATCGTCGAGCCGCCCTCGACGACCTCGCCGGCGCTGACGTTCTTCCAGAGCGCGCGGGCGATGCCCTCGGCATCGACGCCGTTGTGAGCGTAGAAGCGACGGTCCTCGATCGCCACCGTCGCACGCGGCATCCACGGGCTGATCTCGCGGTACGGCACCGGCTGGCGGTTCCGCTCCGCCGGGATCACGCCGAGGCGTGAGTTGTCGGCGGCGTAGATGAACGTGTTCGAGCCGATCTCGACCTGCTGGAGCGAGTTGAGGTCGCAGGAGGAGCCGAAGGTGGCGACGCTCGTTACCGCCGCGCCGCCGACCACGAACAGGAGCCCGACCATGGCGACGAGCGCAAGCACGGCTGCACGCCTTCGGGTGCTCCTCCGCTCGAGGCGCTTCCGCTTGCGGCGGCGGCGCGCGTAGATCTCGTCGTCGGCGCCACGGCCGCGCGAGGGGCTCATCGGTCGGCCTCAGCGATCATGAATAGATCCCGTGCTCGAGCAGGCGCGCGTGCACGCGGAGGCGGAGCTCGTGCTCGAGAAGCTCAGCCGCGGACTCGTTCTCGGTCCACGCCCGCATCGTCAGGGTCGGAGACCCTTCGAGGGAGGAAACGAAGACCTCGTCGCGCTCGCCGGGCACCTCCGAGCGGAGGGAATCGACAAGCTGACGAAGGTCGGCTGTGGGTGGAACCTGCACTGTGACCTCGGCGAACTTCGCTGCGCTGCGAATCGTGGAGTTGAGGATGGTATCCGAGGCCAGCTTTTCGTTCGGAATCACGAGCCGCGCGTTGTCTTCGGTGCGAATGAACGTGTACATCAGCCCGATCTCCTCGACGGAGCCCTCGACGCCGCCGACCTCGACCCAGTCCCCGAGCCGGAGCGGCTGTGTCATGGCGATCATCAGGCCCGCGACGAAGTTGCCGAGCGTCCGCTGCGAGGCGAAGCCGATGATCAGGCCGAGGATCGCCGAGGACGCGAGCAGGCCGCCGGCGACGGCTCGGACCTGCGGGATCACGAGCAACGCAGAGAGGAGGCCGATCGACACGATCGCGACCCAGATCGTCCGGCGCAAAACGCGGTAGCGCGTCATCGCCTCCGGCGACCGGTTCGCGCCCAGAATACGACGGTCGATCAGGCGCGCGACGGCAACCGTGACGGCGAGCACGATCCCGATCACGAGCAGGCGTTGCCACAGCTCCATGGCCACCTGATTCGACAGCCGCCCTGTCGTCCCTATCATCGCGTGCGTCGTGGAGAGCGCACGCTCAGAAGCTGGGGGCGAGGGCTGGCGCCTCGGCGTCTGGTTCGGGATCGTCGGCCTGCTGATCTTCATTGCCTACGCAGCGCGGGCGAGTGGCGGCGACCCTGACGCCGACGCGCTCTACCAGTACGAAACGGCGGTCAGCGGGATCGTCATCTACGGCATGCTGCTCGGCTTCGTGTTCCTGCTTGCCCGGGGCTTGCCGAAGGAGGCGTTCTTCGCGCTGCGCCGCCCGGAATCGTGGTCGAAGGCGCTCGGGCTTGCGCTCGGTGCCTACGTGACGATTTTCATCGGAGCGGGCCTGATCCTGATCGCGCTCGACGCCGGCGACGAGCAGGGGCTGACCCCCGAGGACTGGGATCCCGATCGCGCAGGACAGTACGCGGCGAACTTCGTCGCCGTGGCACTCGTCGCCCCGATAGTCGAGGAGCTGCTCTACCGCGGCGCCGGGATGACACTGCTCGCGCGCTGGGGAGTTCCGGCCGCCGTGATCGTCACCTCGCTCGGGTTCGGCCTTGGGCATGGGCTCGTGCTCGCGCTGCCGGCCCTCGTCCTCTTCGGTCTCGTCACCGCGGCGCTGCGTCATCTGACTGCCAGCGTCTACCCGTGCATCCTCGTGCACTGCGCGTTCAACGCGACGAGCCTGATCGTCTCCGTCGCCGCCTGAGCAACGCAGATATCCTCGCGGCGTGCGCGGCGCGATCGTCCTGCTTGCCGGTCTCGCCTTCACGGCAGCGGCAAACGCTGCCCCGCCGGCGGTCACCGCGAGTGCAACACCGACCGCAGGCATCGCACCGCTCCGGGTGACGCTGACGGCTGCTGGAGACGCAGCCTCGTACTCCTGGTCGCTCGGGGACGGCGCCACCGCGGAGGGGCCGGTCGTCTCACATACCTACGCCGCGGGCGGGCACACGGCCACGGTAACCGCGACGAACGCAACCGGCGAGGTCTCGGAGGCACGGGTCACCGTCACCGTCGCGGCTCGAACGCTGGCGCTACGGGCGCCGCCGAGAGCCGGCTTCGGCGAGGCCGCCGTTCTGACCGGATCGTTGCGACCGGCAGTGAGGGGCGCCCGGGTACAGATCTATCGCGGCCGGACGTTCGTTACGTCCGCGCGGGCCGGCATCGCCGGCGCGTTCCGCGTGCGCGTGCTCCTGCGCTCACCTGGCCCCTACCACGCGCGGTACGGCGCCGCGCGCTCCGCAGAGCGGGCGGTCCGGCTGCGCCCGTCGATCGAGGCTCCGTTGCTCGCGACGGCGCACGTGGGCGCGGCCCTGACACTCCATCCGCGCCTCGTCCCGGCGGCGGCGGGAGCACTCACTGTTCGCGTGAACGGAAAACCCTTGGCCGCTCGCGGCGGCGCCGTCAAGCTGCCGACGGAAACACCCGGCACCATCAGGGTCGAGCTCGTCTCGCAGCCCCGACTCGGCTACGCACAGGTGCGGAGGATCGTCACCGCCGAGGTTGTCCTGCCGACCCTCGCGAAGGGAGCGCACGGGCCGAGCGTGCTCGCGCTCGAGCGACGGCTGGCCGAGTTGCGCTACGCGTTGCGCCGGGTCGACGGCGTGTACGACCACGACACGTTCGAGGCCGTGCTCGCCTTCCAGAAAGTGCACGGGCTCCCGCGCACCGGCCGCGTCGAGGGATGGCTCTGGCGCCGGCTCGCCCTGTCCGGGGTTCCGAAAGCCCTGCGCGGCGGCGACTACATCGAGGTCGACAAGACACGGCAGGTGCTCTTCGTCGTTCGCGGCGGCGCTGTCACGAAGGTCGTGCACGTCTCCACCGGCGCCACCGGGAACACGCCACTCGGCAGCTGGCGGGTCTACCGGAAGGTAGGCGGCTGGGACTGGGTGCTCTGGTACCCGCTCTACTTCAAGGGCGGCTTCGCGATTCACGGCTACCCGTCCGTGCCTGCGTATCCCGCCTCGCACGGCTGCGTCCGGATCCCGATGTGGATCGCGCCGTCGCTCTTCGGCTCGCACGGCTACGGGACGACTGAGGTCGTCCACCTCTAGTGTCGAGCGACGTCGACCCGGCGATCGCGCGCCTGCGGGAACAGCTCACCAGCGTCGACGAGGGGATCGTCGAGGCGATCAACGCGCGCCTCGAACTCGTCGCCGAGCTGCGACGGGTGAAGGACGAGAAGGGGGTCGGCTTCCTCGACCCGGCGCGAGAAGAGTGGCTGCTACAGCATCTCGAGGGCGCGAACCGCGGCCCTCTATCCGCCGACGGACTGCGCGCTTTCTATACCGAGCTGCTCGCGCTGACGAAGCGAGAGCTCTAGCTACTCGTCCGGGTCGGCAGCGAACTCGTCGGGCGAGACACTGTCGAGAAAGGCGCGAAACTCGTCCGGATCGAGGTCGGCGAGCGGCGGCACGCCTGCCGCGGCGGCGATCTCCTCGTCGGAGGCGTCGCCCTCGAACTCGACGCCCGACTCGTCGATCACCTCGTCCGCCACGTAGATCTTTGCTCCGGCGCGGACAGCGAGCGCGATTGCGTCGGACGGCCGCGAATCGACCTCGATCTCCGAGCCGTTCTGCTGCAGGGTGATCTGAGCGTAGTAGGTGTTCTCGCGCATCTCGGTAACGGCGACCGAGATCACCTCGGCGTCGAGCTGGCCGACGACGTCGTTGAGGAGATCGTGGGTCATCGGCCGGCCCGACGCGGCGTTCTGGAGCTTGACGAGAATCGCCGCCGCTTCCGCATGACCGATCCAGATCGGCAGGAAGCGGTTGCCGTCAGCCGTCTTCAAGAGCACGATCGGCTGCTTGCCGACCATGTCGAAGCTGACGCCGTAGATGACCATTTCTCGCATCGTCAGGGCCTCGGGGCAGTGTAGCCAGCGGCCCCGCCGCGACTCACGTGCGCGCGATGTCTGCGACGAGCACTCGGATCAGCTCTCCGGTTTCGGCGTCCTCGAGATCCGCGCGGCGGTCCGGCACGCTCATCGGCTCGAGACCCCGAAGGATGTACCTCCGGCCAGCGTGGGTGACTGGGTCGCCGATCTGCATGTCCGCAAGCGCGCCCTTCGCTCGGCGCGTCCAGGTTGTGTCGGACGCCGCCGGCGAGCGCACGATCCCTGATTCGGGGAGACCCGTATCCAACACCGCGGCCGCGTCGTTGAATGCCCATGGTCGATCTATGGGTTCACGACATCGAGTCGCTCGAAGCGGTGACGCAGGACGAGCAGACGAAGCGGCTCTGCCTTCGCATGGCGGCGATGTCGCAGGCGGGAACGCTCGGCCCGTTCATCGCGAACCTGCACCACGACGACGAGCTGGACGAAGGCACGAAGGGCACGATCACCGAGATCGCGGGCGACGCGAACTTCCTCCTTGCGGTGGAGGACTACGTTCGCCGCACCCACCTCGTTCACTGAGAGCGGGAAGATGGGCGATCCTGGATTCGAACCAGGGACCTCCGCCTTATCAGAGCGGCGCTCTAACCAACTGAGCTAATCGCCCGCGCAGCGGACGATTGTAGCCACACGCGCTAGAGGCTTTCGAGCACCTCGACCAGCTCCTCGAGCCGCACCTCGTCGCCGAAGTGGATCTCGAGCTTGCCGCCGCTGACCCGTCCTTTGAAGCCCGTCACGCGCTCGATGCTGTCGCATGCCCGCGCGGCTAGTGCGGGATCGAGCTTGGTGACCGCGCGCGGCTTGCGGGCCGCGCCTCCGTCCTGAGCCGCCTTCTCCGCGCCGCGTACCGACATGCCCTCGCGGACGATCCGCTTCGCGAGCCGCTTCCGGGCTTCGTGGTCCGGCAGCGCGAGCACCGCGCGCGCATGACCCTCGGTCAGCTCGCCGCGGGCGACCATCCAGAGCACCTCCTCGGGTAGCTCGAGCAGGCGCAAGCGATTCGACACCGCCGGCTTCGAGCGTCCCACCTTCTCGGCGACCTCGCCGAGCGAAAGCTCGAACTCGTCGACCAGCGAGGCGTAGGCACGCGCCTCCTCCACCGGCGAAAGCTGCTCGCGGGCCACGTTCTCGACGAGCGCGAGCAGGAGCGCGTCTCGATCGTCGGCGTCTCGGACGAGCGCGGGCATCGTCTCCAAACCCGCCTCCCGCGCGGCACGCCAGCGCCGCTCGCCCGCGATCAACTCGTAGCCGCCCGCCGTCCGGGGGCGCACGACAACCGGCTGCAGCAAGCCCTGTTGCTTGATCGAGCTGGCGAGCCCGGTCGTCGCCTCGGGCTCGAACCGGCGCCGCGGCTGCCGTGGGTTGGCATGAATCGCGTCCACGGGGAGATGGGCGAGCTGCGTCCCACCGGTCTCGGCGCCGCCGATCAGGACCTCGAGGCCGCGGCCCAGCCCTCTTCTAGGAGCGCTCGACAAGCTCCATCGCCACCTTCCAGTACGCCTCCGCGCCGGAGGAGCGGCGGTCGTACGCGATTGCAGGGAGGCCGTGGCTCGGCGCCTCGGCGAGGCGAACCGAGCGCGGCACGGTCGTGGTGAAGACAAGGTCGCCGAAGTGGCGTCGCACCTCGGTCTCGACCTGCTCGGCGAGCCGCGTCCGTCCGTCGACCATCGTCAGGAGGATGCCGGCGATGCCGAGACGCGGGTTCAGGCGCGTCTTGACGAGCTCGATCGAGCCGAGGAGCTGCGAGAGCCCTTCGAGCGCGTAGTACTCGGCCTGCACCGGCACGATCACGCGATCCGCCGCGGCGAGCGCATTCACCGTCAGCGGGCCGAACGAGGGCGGGCAGTCGAGGAAGACGTAGCTGTAGCGCTCGCGCGCGCCTGCGAGCGAGCTCTGGAGGTAGCGCTCGCCGTCCTCGTGGCGCGAGAGCTCGACGGCGGCGCCGGCGAGGTCGGGCTTCGCAGGCACGAGCTCGAGGTTCGCGAAGCGCGTCGCCCGGGCGATCTCCGCGACCGGGGCGCCGTCGAGCAGGTCGTAGCTCGAGACGCCGTTCGCCTTCTCGCCGAGCCCGGAGGTGGCGTTCGCCTGCGGATCGAGGTCGACGAGCAGCGCCTGCTCGCCCGCTTCGGCGAGGCACGCAGCGAGGTTGACGGCGGTCGTCGTCTTGCCGACCCCGCCCTTCTGGTTTGCGAGCGCATAGATGGTGCCGGCCACGGTTCGAGTCTAGAGAGGGCCTCGGACTATCCTGCCCGCGTGCGCGAACCGGCTCCCCCGTATGCGAACGAGGGGCCGCACGCGCTCTGGCATGTGAGCGAGGACGATTCGATCCGCCGCTTTGAGCCGCACGTCGCGGCGACCGCGGCGGAGCGGGAGCCACTCGTCTGGGCGGTCGACACGCGGCACGTCCCGCTCTACTGGTTCCCGCGCGATTGTCCGCGAGCGTGCTTCTGGAGCAACACTCGAACAACGCGCGGCGATTCGGCTCTCCTGAACGGGTCACCTCGGGTGCACGCGATCGAGGCCGACTGGCTGCCGCGAATGCGCGAGACGCGCGTCGTCGCGTACCGGCTTCCCGAAGCCTCGTTCGAGCACGGCGGCGACGGCTTCTGGACGAGCCGGGAGACGGTCGAACCGCTCGAGGTCGTCGAGCTCGGCGACCTGCTCGCGCGACACGCCGCTGGACTGATCGAGCTTCGCGTCGTCCCGCGTATCTGGCCGCTCTGGACCCAGGTCGCTGCATCGACGCTCGAGTTCAGCGGCATCCGGCTCCGGAACGCCCGACCCCCCGCCAAGTAACAGACTGTTACTTGGCGTTCAGGCGAGCGGGTTCTTCTTCGCGACACCCGGCCGGCGCGGGAAGCCCGCAGGCGTCGGGCCCGTCTTTCGGATCACAAGGAAGCCCGGCTGGGACTCCTCAATCTCCCCGGCCATTTTCCCTGCAACGACCGCAACTGCGGGGCGGTCGGCCGACGGACCGACCCAGAGGATCACCGCTCCGCCCTCCTCGACGAGAGGAAGGCACCACTCGGCGGCCACCGGCGGCTGGGCGAGCGCCTTCGCGACCGCGACCTTGTAACAGTCTGTTACTTGGCTCTCGGCTCGGCCCCAGACGACGCGGAGGTTCGGGAGCTCAGCCGTCCACCGCTCGAGGAACTCGGTCTTGCGCCGCTCGGCTTCGAGGAGCGTCACTGTGCGGCCGGGTAGAGCCGCCGCGAGCGGGATTCCGGGCGTGCCGCCGCCGCTGCCGACATCCACCACCGGCCCGTCGAACCGCCTGACGAGCTCGAGACCGGCGAGCGCGTCGTCCAGCAGCACGCGCTGCGCCTCCGCCGGGTCCTTGAGCGCTGTCAAGCCCGGCGTCTCGAGGACGCCAGCGAGCCATCGCTCCAGGACGTCAGACAGCGATCGAGCGGGGGAAGATAACGACGAAACGGTTGGGCTCGGTGCCCTCGCTCGCCGTCTCGACCTCGGGATCGTCCTTCAGCTTCTCGTGGACGATCTTGCGTTCGACGGCCGTCATCGGCTCGAGCTCGACGCGCTGGCCGGTCGCCGACGCCTGCTCCGCCATCCGAAGCGCGAGCGCGTCCAGCGTCACCTGCCGGCGGTCCCGGTAGCCCGCTGCATCCACCGTCACCGGCTTGCGCTCGTCGTAGCGGCCGCGAAAGAGGATCGCGTTCGCGAGGTACTGGATCGCGTCGATCGTCTGGCCGTGCCGGCCGATCAGCATGCCGAGGTCGTCGCCGTCGCAGACGACGCGGATCTCGTCCTCGCCTTCCTCGATCTCGACCGTGCACTGGACGCCAATCTCGCGGGCGATCCGTTCGACGACCTCGCGCAGGCGGGCCGCGTCGTCGCTCTCGTCCTCACGACGGACGATCGGTGCTGAGGGCTCGGCGGCGGGAGACTCGGGCTCGTCGACGCTCGCGACGACGCGGGCGGGCTCGTAGCCAACGCCCAGGAGGCCGCGCTCGCCTTCAGTCACGACCTGAAAACGCACAGCCTCCTTGTTCAGACCCGGCCGCATCCGTTCGAGCTCGCGCAGCGCGGCCCACTTCGCCTCGCCGACGGTCTCGCCCGTCATCTCGACCGACACCTCGCTCACCGGCGCGACCCCTTCTTCCGCTTCACCTTGCGCACGCGCGGCGGGGTTGGAGTCGCAGCCTTGGCGGCCGCAGGCTTCGCGCCGGCGCCGTTCGACTCGGCGCGAGCAAGCTCGGCCTTCGACGGCGTCCGCGAGCTCTTCTTCGGCGGCGGCTGCGGCTTCGGGGTCAGACGCCGTGTGATCAAACCCTGGCCGGTCGTCCACAGGTTCGTCGTCAGCCAGTAGAGCATCAGGCCGGACGGGAAGTTGAGCACGAACGGAATGAATGCAATCGGGAGGATCAGCAGCATCGCGCGCTGCGCCGGCTGCATGTTCTGCGACATCAGGTACGAGGACGTGAGCTGGCTGACGCCGTAAAGAACGATCAGGAGTGGGCCCCAGCCGACCTTTGTATCGTCGGTGATGTCGATCAGGCTCAGCCACTCGAGGCCCGCGCCGGTGTCGTCCCGCGGCCGCAGAATCTCCTTCTCGAAGTCGCGCAGGACGAAGAAGAGGCCGATGAAGATCGGGAACTGCGCCAGGATCGGCAAGCACGACGCCGCCGGATTGATCTGATTCTCCTTGTAGAACGCCATCATCTCTTGGTTCATCCGCTGCTTGTCCTGCTTGTGCTGCTGCTGGATCCGCTTCATCTCCGGCGCGTGGGCCTGCAGGTTCTGCATCGAGTGGATCTGGCGGACGGTCAGCGGCACGAGCAGCACGCGGACGATCACGACCAGCGCAACGATCGACCACGCCCACGAGAGCCCGACCGTGTCGTGCAGGTTCGTCAGGACCCAGGTGAGCAGATCCTCGAGCGGGGTGAGGATGCCGGCGACGATCACGCGTAGTCGACTCCGCCGTGGCTCCACGGATTGCACCGCATGACGCGCCACGCCGCCTTGGCCGACCCCTTGAGGAGACCGTGGGCGTGGAGCGCGTCGAGCGCGTACTGCGAGCAGCTCGGGTGGTACTTGCAGGTGTTCGCGGGAACGAGGCGGCCGAGCGTCTGGCGCCAGGCGTGGACGAGCCCGATCCCGAGGTACTTCATGCGGCGGCCTTCTCGAGCACTTCGGTCACGCGCTCGGCGAGCCAGTCATGGCCGCGAGTGTCGGCGGGCTCGGCCAAGCCGGGTCGCGCAACGAGGACGTAGTCGTGCCCCGGACGAGCGCGATCCGCAAGCTCCGTCCACGTCTCGCGTAGCTGGCGCTTGACGCGGTTCCGAACGACGGCGTTCCCGACCGACTTCGGCACTGCAAGGCCGAGCCGCGGCCCCTCGGCAAGCTCACCCTCGGGCCGAGGGAACCAGTAGAGGACGAGAAACCGTGTCGAGGCGGACCGGCCGCTGCGATAGACGGCGTCGAAGTCCCGTGAGCGGGACAGGCGGTTCCGACGGTGCACGTGTCGAGGATAGACGCCGTGGGTCAGGCCGAGAGCTTCTTACGGCCCTTGGCCCTGCGGCGCTTGAGGATCGCCTGCCCGGCACGGGTCGACATGCGCGCACGGAAGCCGTGCTTGCGCTTGCGGCGGCGGACGTTCGGCTGATACGTGCGCTTCAAAGAGTGTCTCCGGTCGAGAACTGAGAGCCGCCGCGAGGCGAGGGAGCAGAAGTATAGACAACGTCTCGAAAGCGGTTATCCACAGGACGGGCCGGTCAGGGAAAAGACCCGCAAACAGGCACCGAAGGCAGCTTTCTCCCACAGGTTCTCCACAGCTGTGGATTGTCATGTGGAAGCGCAAAAAATCCTGCAAATTCAGGGTTTTTTTGGTAAACCGCACGCCTTGAGAGAGCCTGGAGACGCTGCTATGCTCGCGCCTCCTGGCACGCGACGAAGGGGCCGGCTGCGGCGTGGAGCATCAAATCGAGCTGACTGCTGAGGGCCTCTGGGTGGATGTGGCCGGTCGGCTCAGAGGGGCCCTGAACGAGGCGACTTTCGGGAGCTGGTTCGGCAGCGCTCAAGGGGTCGGTCTCACCGACGACGCATTCACGCTCTCCGTCCCGAACGACTTCACCCGCGAGTGGATCGAGGGCCATTTCCTCGGCCTGATTCGGGCGGCCGTCAAGGACGCGACCGGGCACGAGCGACGGATCCAGCTGAGCGTCCGCGACGACGGGCCGGCGGCGGAGCCGAGCACCGACGGAACTGCGACGGAGAGCCGGCCGGCCCATCGTGCGACGGAGCCCGCCCCCGTCCGGTCGATGAGCCTGAAGTACACGTTCGACCTCTTCGTGATCGGCTCGTCGAACCGCTTCGCGCATGCGGCCGCGCTCGCCGTCGCCGAGGCGCCCGCCCAGGCCTACAACCCGCTCTTCATCTACGGCGGCACCGGTCTCGGCAAGACCCACCTCCTCCAGGCGGTCGGCCAGTACGTCGGCGAGCACGGAAACGGGCTGACCGCACGCTACGTGACGAGCGAGACCTTCATGAACGACTTCATCAACTCCCTGCGCGACAAGCGGATCGAGGGCTTCAAACAGCGCTACCGCACCTACGACGTCCTGCTCGTCGACGACGTGCAGTTCTTCGAGGGGAAAGAGCGGATCCAGGAAGAGTTCTTCCACACGTTCAACTCCCTGTACGAGGCCGGCCGCCAGATCGTGATCTCGTCCGACCGGCCGCCGAAGGAGATCGCGACCCTCGAGGAACGACTGCGCTCGCGTTTCGAATGGGGGTTGATCACGGACATCCAGCCGCCCGACCTGGAGACGCGGATCGCGATCCTGCGCAAGAAGGAGAAGACCGACCGGATCCACGTGCCCGACCCCGACGTCCTCACGTATGTCGCAGAGCGCGTGACGACGAACATCCGCGAGCTCGAGGGCGCGCTCACCCGCGTCGTCGCCTTCTCCTCGCTCACCGGCAGGCCAATGACCGTCGAGCTCGCCGAGGACGTGCTCAAGGACGTCTTCCCACAGGGCCAGGCGGTCGAGATCTCGATTCGCCGGATCCAAGAGACAGTCTCGGACCGGTTCGGAATGACCGTAAACGAGCTCTGCAGCGCCAAGCGCTCCCAGTCCATCGCCTATCCGCGACAGGTCGCCATGTACCTCTCGCGCGCGCTGACGGACTCGTCGCTGCCGAAGATCGGCAAGGAGTTCGGTGGCCGCGATCACACCACAGTGATGCACGCAAACGCCAAGATCGAGGGCATGATCCGTGAGGACCGGACTGTGTACAACCTTGTGCAAGAACTGACCGCACGCATCAAGCAGGCCGGCTGATTTCTGTGGAAACCTGCCGAAACGCGAAACAGCCTGTTAGTTCCTCCTCGTTCTCCACCGATTCTCTCCACCGGTTGAATGCCTGAGACAAGCGGAAACATGACGTCTTCCCCGTCGTCCACACTCCCTATGACTGCTACGAAAGGATTTAAAGAATTATGGAGATAGAGACGGCGGGCGACCTCGAGGTGGCCGAAGCAGGGACAATGGGCGAGATGGCCACAACCGGCACCGGCATGAAGATCAGCGTCGCCAGAGACGAGCTCGTCGCAAAGCTCGGCATCGTGGCCCGCGCCGTCTCGACTCGAGGAACCGTCCAGGTCCTCTCAGGGATCCTGCTCACCGCAGACGGCGACGGACTGACGCTCGCCGCCACCGACATGGAGCTCTCGCTCCGGACGACGCTCGACGCCCGGGTCGAAGGCGCGGGCGCCGTCGTCATCCCTGGCAAGCCACTCGTCGACCTCGCGCGCCTGTTGCCCGAGAGCGACGTCACGATCGAGTACCGGCCCGAGGAGGGCACGGTGCAGATCGTCTCCGGCTCGTACAGCTCCCGTCTGCACGTCTTCAACGCCGAGGACTTCCCGCGGCTGCCGGCCGTCGACGCCCAACTGCACGCGATCGACCGCGAAGCGCTGCTCGAAACCATCAACCGTGTTGCCCGCTCTGCGTCGCGCGACGAGTCGCGTCCTGTGCTCACCGGCATCCTCGTCCGCTTCGAGGCAGGAAAGCTCGTGATGGTCGCAACCGACTCGTACCGGCTCTCCGTCAAGGAGACCGAGCTCGGTGAGGCGGCGCCCGAGCTCGAGGCGATCATCCCGGCCCGCGCGCTGACCGAGTTGGCGCGGCTCGCAGGCGGCGACGCCGTGGAGCTCGGCGTGCACGAGAACCACGTCGTCTTCGGGACCGGCGAGGCATGGTTGACGACCCGCCGGATCGACGGCCAGTTCCCGAACTACCGGCAGCTGCTCCCTGACGCGTTCGAGGTGGAGCTGACGCTGCCGAAGGTGGAGCTGGCGGATGTCGTGCGT
>JALYRA010000049.1 GCA_030855545.1 Actinomycetota bacterium
CTCGGGCGCGGCTCGGACACGCAGTCGACCGCCTGGGCGATCCAGGGTCTGCTCGCCGCCGGCGAGAGCCCGGGGCCGGCCGCCTTCCGCTACCTCGCGAAGATGCGCCGCTCCGACGGCAGCTACCGCTACAACGCTCGGTATGTGACGACGCCGCTTTGGGTGACTGCCCAGGTGCTGCCGGCGCTTGCGCGCAAGCCGTTCCCGCTGCCGTAGACCGCGTGAGCCGATCTGAACAAGCCGCTCACGGGTCCTACACATCGGGTCTCCAGTGTAGGCAGCCCACGCCTTCTCGAAAGGGGTCAAACAGTGAGATTCGTACGACTCGGCCACATGGGCCGCCGCGTTCCGGCGGCTCTCTGCCTCGGACTGCTCGTAGCCATCCTTCTCCCCGCAGCGGTTGCTGCCGGTGACGGAAACAGCCCTGGAGCTGTCTTCGTGATGACGAACGACCCGACCGGAAACGACGTGATGGTCTATCCGCGTCGTTCGGACGGGACGCTCGGGTCTCCCACATCTTTCCCGACGGGCGGGAACGGCAGCGCGCAATTCGAGCAATCCGGCAACGCATTGATCCTCACCGGCGTCAGCCGTGAGGCGTCGCCGAACAACTTCAACGGTGATCACCGCTTCGTGATCGCGACGAACTCGAACAGCAACTCGATCTCGGTGTTCCGCGTCCGTCCGGACGGGCTCGAGCTGGCGACGGTTCAGCACTCCGGCGGCTCGCACCCGATCAGCGTCACCGTCAGCCGGGGCCGGCTGTTCGTGCTGAACGGCGGCAACGCCCAGTGCATGGGCGGTGTCTCGAACATCGCCGGTTTCACGCTTGACGCCCAGGGCGACCTGGAGCCGATTGCAGGCGCCACGCGCCCGCTGGGCGGCGGTCCGTCGTCCGGCTGCTCTCAGCTGTCCTTCAATCCACAGGGCGACGTGCTCGTCGCCTCCGAGCGTGCGTCGGACACGATCACCACGTACACGATCGGCGCCGACGGTCTGCCTTCGGCCCCGATTACGAACCAGACGTCGGGGAACGGGCCGTTCGCCTTCACGTTCACCCAGACCGGCACGCTCGTGACGTCCGAGAACTTCCAGGGCGCGCCGGGCCAGGGCGGAGCGGCGTCGTACGAGATTCGCGACGACGGCACGCTCGTCCCGCTCGGTTCGGAGCGGAACTTCCGTTCCGACACCTGCTGGGCGGTCGTGACCGACAGCGGCAAGTACGCGTACACGAGCAACGCCATGACCGGCGACGTCTCGAGCTACACCGTCAACCGCGACGGCACGCTCACGCTCCTGCAATCGGTCGCCGGGCAGGTCGGGTTCATCGCTGCGGATGAAGCCTTCAGCCAGAACAGCCAATACCTCTATATCCGCAGCTTCTCGGACGGAAGGCTCGTGTCGTTCGAGGTGAACACGGACGGCACGCTGACGCCGCTCGAATCCGTCGCCGGCATCCCGCCGGGAGCGATCGGGCTCGCGTCGTACTAGGGATGGAAGTCGCCGATGCGGGTGCTCCAGAGGCACCCGCATCGGCTCGAGCCTCTACCGGTTGACGCTCGACATGTCCGGATAGCGGTCGCCCGCGGCGGCACCGGCGGGGAACGCGCGCTCGAGCCGCTCGAGCTCTTCCGCGGTCAGCTCGACGTCGACGGCCGCTGCGTTCTCCTCCAGATACGTGCGGCGCTTCGTGCCGGGGATCGGAACGATGTCCTCGCCGCGTGAGAGCACCCACGCGAGCGCGAGCTGCGACGGCGTTACGCCCTTGTCGTCGGCGACTGCCTCCACCTCCGCCACGAGCTGGAGGTTCCGGCGCAGGTTCTCCTCCTGGAAGCGCGGTCCGCGCCGGCGAAAGTCGTTCTCGGCGAGATCGTCGACCGACGTGATCTTGCCCGAGAGGAAGCCACGGCCGAGCGGGCTGTACGGCACGAAGCCGATCCCGAGCTCGCGCAGCGTCGGCAGGATCTCGGGCTCGGGATCGCGCGTCCACAGCGAGTACTCGCTCTGAAGCGCCGAGATCGGATGGACTGCGTGCGCGCGCCGGATCGTCGCGGCGCTCGCCTCCGAAAGCCCGAGGTAGCGCACCTTCCCCTCCGTCACCAGTTCGGCCATCGCGCCGACCGTCTCTTCGATCGGGGTCTCGAGATCGACACGGTGCTGGTAATAGAGGTCGATCGTCTCGACGCCGAGCCGTTCGAGCGAGGCCTCGCAGGCGGAGCGGACGTAGTCGGGCTTGCTGTTCTGGCCGAGGAACTCGCCTTGCGGGCCGCGGACGTTGCCGAACTTCGTCGCGAGAACAACGTCGTCGCGGCGGTCGCCGATCGCCTTGCCGACGAGCCGCTCGTTGTCGCCGACTCCGTACATGTCCGCGGTGTCGAGGAAGGTGACGCCGAGCTCGAGCGCGCGGTGGATGGTCGCGATCGCCTCACCCTCGTCGGTTCCGCCGTAGAACTCAGACATGCCCATGCAGCCGAGCCCCAGCGCCGACACCTCGAGCCCCTGCTTGCCGAGCTTGCGCGCTTCCACGTCTTGACCATAGCGCCCGCTAGCATCGATTGAATGCCGGTCGCGTCGCCCGAGCAGTACCTCGCGAACCTGAATCCCGCCCAGCGGGAGGCGGTGCTGCACACCGAGGGACCGCTGCTCGTGATCGCCGGCGCCGGCTCCGGCAAGACGCGGGTGCTCACCCACCGCGTCGCCCATCTGATCTCCGCGGTCGGCGTGAAGCCGAACGAGATCCTCGCCATCACCTTCACGAACAAGGCCGCCGGGGAGATGCGGGAGCGCTTGTCCACCATGCTCGGCCCGATGTCGCGGGCGATCTGGATCCTCACCTTCCACGCAGCGTGCGGCCGCATCCTCCGCAGCGAGGCGGAGCGGCTCGGCTACAAGTCGAACTTCACGATCTACGACAGCGCCGACCAGGTGCGACTCGTCAGGCAGTGCCTGGAGGAGCTCGAGAAGGACCCGAAGCGCTTCGTTCCCCGCGGCGTCCACGCGCAGATCTCGAATGCAAAGAACCAGCTCGTGACGCCGGCGATGTACGCGGAGCGGATCGGCTCCTTTTACGACCAGACGATCGCCGAGGTCTACGAGCTCTATCAGCGCAAGCTCGCCGCCTCGAACGCCGTCGACTTCGACGACATGCTCATGCTGACCGTCCAGATCCTCGAGAGCTTCCCCGACGCCCGCAAGCACTGGCAGAACGCCTTCCGCTACGTGATGGTCGACGAGTACCAGGACACGAACCATGCTCAGTACCGGCTGCTGCAACTGCTCGCCGAGCATCACCACAACATCTGCGCTGTGGGCGACCCGGATCAATGCTTGGCGGCAGGGACGGCAATCACGATGGCCGACGGCTCCACGAAGCCGATTGAGCAAGTGCGGGTCGGGAATGAGGTGCTCTCGGGATTGGGCAGCGGCCGCTTCGGCCCCGCCACGGTCACGCGCATCCACGAGTCCGCGGCGCAGCTGGGAGTCGAGATCACGACCGCGAGCGGACGTCGAATCGTCTCGACCCCGGAGCATGTCCACTTCGCCGGCTTCAAGCCCGGTCGAACCCCGCAGCTCCACATGACGTACCTGATGTGGAAGCGTGGCGTTGGCTTCCGGATCGGCAGCTCCCGCACGTACATGAACGGCGAGCATGCAGACGCGACGTGGGTCGTGTCGGTCCACGACTCCGACTCGGACGCCCGCATTGCCGAGACGCTCCTCTCGTTGCGCTACGCGATCCCAACGCTCCCGTTTGTGGCACGGCCCAAGGGGGCTGCCGCGGGCGTCGACGGCGACCAGGATGCGCTCGACCGGGTCTTCGGCGAACTCGACACCGAGACGGGTGGGCACCTCTTGCTCGACGACGAGGGTCTCAGCTTCGAGCATCCGCACTTCACAGCCGCGACGACGACCGCTGGCAGCCGCACGGGCAGGCGGCTCACATTCGCTCTTTGCGGTGACGGGCGCGGAGGGCAGCCGCTTCACCGTGTCTCGCTCTTCGGCGACGACGACGAAGGTCGCGAGGCTCTCGAGCGGATCGGCATCTCGCTCGGGCCCGCCGATCGCGGATCTTCTGGTTGGCGCTTCGAGACGAGCAGCTCCGATCTGCCTCGGCTCGCACGGACGATCCGCGACATCGAGTCTGCGCTTCCGGTCTCCGTTCGCTACACGGCTCGACTCGGCGTATCGCAGCGCGAAGGTGCGGAGGAACGTAACTCACTGCCGTTTATGCCGGCGTCGGCCGTCCGTCCGGGCATGGCGATGATCGACGAGCGGGGCGAGTACGACATCGTCGAGCGCGTGGAGCACAGGGCGCTCGATCTCCCCGTCTACGACCTCGACGTCGAGCGCACTCACAACTTCATCGCGAACGGGTTGCTCACGCACAACTCGATCTACGCCTTCCGGGGCGCCGACATCCGCAACATCCTCGAGTTCGAGCGCGACTTCCCCGAAACGCGGACGATCCCGCTCGAGCAGAACTACCGCTCGACGAATGCGATCCTCGAGTCCGCGAACGCGGTGATCGCGCACAACTCGGAGCGGAAGGAGAAGCGGCTCTGGTCGGAGCTCGGTGAGGGCGATCCCGTCCGCGTCGTCGAGGTCGAGGACGAGCAGTCCGAGTCGCGCTACGTCGCCGCGCAGATCGCCGGGCTCGTCGAGGAGGGCTTCTCCGGCAGCGAGGTGGCGATCTTCTACCGGATGAACGCGCAGTCCCGCGTGCTCGAGCAGACGCTGCGGTTGCACCAGATCGGCTACCAGGTGATCGGGGGGCCGCGCTTCTACGAGCGCGCCGAGGTCAAGGACGCGATCGCCTACCTGCAGGTGCTCGACAACCCGGCCGACGCCGTCTCGCTGATGCGGATCGCGAACAGGCCGAAGCGGGGGATCGGCGACACGACGATCTCGCGGCTCGTCCTCTACGCCGAATCGCACGGACTGACGCTCTTCGACGCCCTCGACCATCCAGCGGAGGCGGGGCTCGGCACCGCCGCCGTCAAGGCGGTCACAGGCGTCAAGAACCTGCTCGACTCGCTCCGCTCCGCCGCGCAGGAGTATCAGGTGCCGGAGCTCTTGCAGGAGGTGCTCGCCCGCAGCGGCACGCTCGACGCGTTCGAGGCCGAGCGCACGATCGAGGCGCGCGGCCGGATCGAGAACCTGGAGGCGTTCGTGGACGGTGCGCACGAGTACGTGCAGCAGACCGAGGAGCCGAGCCTCTCCGGCTTCCTGCAGGAGATCTCGCTCTACTCCGATCAGGACGCGCTCGGCGAGGAGCAGTCGAACGTGACGCTGATGACGATCCACAACGCGAAGGGACTCGAGTTCCGCGCCGTCTTCGTCGTCGGCGTCGAGGAGGAGATCTTCCCGAGTGCCCGCTCGATCGAGGAGCAGGGTGTGGAGGAGGAGCGGCGGCTGTTCTACGTCGGCCTGACCCGCGCCGAGGAGAAGCTGACTCTGACGCACGCGTCCTCGCGCCTGCTCTGGGGGCGGACGACGAGCCATCTTCCGTCCCGCTTCCTCGACGAGCTGCCCGACCGGCATGTCGAGCGCGAGCGGCTGCGGCCGTCGTCGTGGCGCAGCTACGGCGCGCCCGCCCAGACGCGCGATATCGCACCCCGAACCGACCATCCCGCCCTCTCGACCGGCGACAGCGTCCGGCACGGCACCCTCGGCGAGGGCGTGATCATGCGGATCGAGGCGGGCGGTGTCGTCACCGTCCGTTTCGCGAGCGACGGCAGCGAGCGCAAGCTGATGCTCGACTACGCCCCGCTCGAGAAGATCGCGTGAGAGGATCGTCCGGTGACGATCGAGATCCGGCAACCGGCTGACGACGAGTTGCGCGCGGCCATGGCGGCCGCCGAGAGCGCCTTCGGCGGCGAGGTCGAGGACGAGGACTGGGAGCGGGAGCGGAAGATCCTGCCCGCCGCGCGCGCGCTCGCCGCGTACGACAACGGCACCCCGGTCGGCCTCGCCGCCGCGTACTCGTTCGACCTGACGATTCCGGGCGGGCAGCTGCCGTGCGCAGGCGTGACCTGGGTCGGCGTCCTTCCGTCGCATCGCCGGCGCGGGATCCTCCGCGACTTCATGCGGAAGCAACTCGAGGACGTCCACGGCTGGGGCGAGCCGATCGCCGCGCTCTGGGCGTCGGAGTCGGCGATCTACGGCCGCTTCGGCTACGGGCTCGCCGCGCCGGGGCTGTACGCCAAGTCCGACCGGTCCCGCTTCCAGCTGAAGGACGAGCGCGGCCCCGAAGCATCGATCCGCCTCATCGACGCGGAGGAGGGCTACCGCCTCTTCCCGCCGGTCTACGAGCGGGTCCGCGCCGGTCGCGCGGGGATGCTGACCCGGTCCGAGACGTGGTGGAAGGAGCTGCGCCTCGCCGACTCGAAGGAGTGGCGCCGTGGCGCGAGCCAGAAGTTCTACGCCGTCGTCGAGGTCGATGGCGAAGCGGAGGGCTTTGCGATGTATCGCGTCAAGGGAGAGTGGGACGACGGTATGCCGAAGGGCGAGGTGCGCGTTGTCGAGGCCTTCGCGACCTCGGTGCCGGCGGCACGTGAGCTGTGGCGCTTCCTGCACAGCGTCGATCTCACGATCAGGGTCGACGTCTACTCGCTCGATCCCGCCTCGCCGATCCTGCTGAATGTCCGCGACCTGCGCGCGCTCGGACTCAAGTACGCCGACGGGTTGTGGTTGCGGCTCGTCGACCTCGACGCCGCGCTGAAGGCGCGCTCGTACAGGCCGGGGGCGTCTGTCGTCCTGGAAGTGACCGACGAGCTCTGCCCCTGGAACGCCGGTCGCTACCGGGTCGGCGACGACGCCGGCCGCACGGACGCGACGGCGGATCTCGCGCTCGACACCGCCGACCTCGCCGCCGCGTATCTCGGCGCTTTCGACTTTCACCGTCTCGTCCACGCGGGTCGGGCCGAGGAGCGGCGCGAGGGCGCCGCCGAGGCGGCCACGCTCCTCTTCCGCACCGATCTGCCGCCGCACTGCCCCGAGGTGTTCTGAGTGGCGGCAGACGTCCGCCCGACGAAGGATCTGGGCGAGTTCAAGGCCGCGATCGGGGCGATCTTTCACTACTTCGGGGGCGGGCTCGACGATGAGCGATCCAACCGATTCTCGAAGCTGGTCCCCTTCGAGCGGATGCACGCCGCGTTCGACGGTGAGCGGATCGTGGGCGGCGCGGGTGTCTTCCCGTTCCAGATGACCATTCCGGGCGGCGCCGTTCCGTGCGCGGGCGTCACCGTCGTCGGCGTCCTGCCGACGAACCGTCGCCGCGGCATCCTCACCGCGATGATGCGCGCCCAGCTCGAGGACGTCCGCGACCGCGGCGAGCCGATCGCCGCGCTCTGGGCCTCGGAGGAGGTGATCTACCGGCGCTTCGGCTACGGGCTCGCGTCGCTCGCCGGCGAGATCGCGATCCCGAGCGGCTACAACAAGCTCCGGCAGGCCGCGGACGAGCGCGCGAGCAGCCGCCTGATCCCCCTCGAGGACGCAAAGGCGGTCGTGCAGCCGATCTACGACCGCGTTTGCGCGACGACGCCGGGCATGTTCGACCGCTCGGATCTGTGGTGGGAGTTCCGCAGCCTGGCCGATCCGCCCGACCGCCGGCAGGGCGGGGGCGAGAAGAACGTGCTCGTGCTCGAGCTCGATGGCGAGCCTGTGGGCTACGCGATCTACCGCGTCTTCTCGAAGTTCGAGGGCGGCTCCGCGGCCGGCCACATCGCTGTGATCGAGGCGCTCGCCGACGGCCCGACCGCGACGCGCGAGCTCTGGCGCGTCCTCCTCGACATGGACTGGCTGGCCGAGATCAGAGCCGACCTCATGCCGATCGACCACCCGTTGCTCCACCAGCTCACCTACCCGCGCCGGATGCAGATGCGGGTCGGCGACGGACTCTGGGTGCGGCTCGTCGATATCGGCGCCGCACTCTCCGCTCGCGGCTACGGCGCCGAAGGCACGGTCGTGTTCGAGGTCGAGGACGCCTTCCTGCCCGACAACGCCGGGCGCTGGAAGCTCTCTGACGGCGCCGCCAAGAGGACGGACGAACCCGCCGACCTCGCGCTCGACGTCGGCGAGCTCGCGAGCCCGTATCTCGGCGGCTTCAGCTTCACCGAGCTCGTCCACGCCGGGATGATCCGCGAGCTGACGGAAGGCGGCGCCGCCCGCGCGGACGCGATCTTCGCCACCAGCGCGCCGAAGCCCTGGTGTCCGGAGATCTTCTGACCTAGAACCGTTTGTGCAGCGCCGCCTTGGCGGCGATCGCTCCCGGCCCGCCGTGAACGCCGCCGCCGGGATGTGCCGACGCCGAGGCGAGGAAGAGCCTTTTCACCGACGTCTCCGGTCGGCCGAGCCCGGGGATCGGCCGGAAGATCAGCTGCTGGTGGAGCTGCGACGTGCCGCCGTTGAGGGAGCCGCCGATCAGGTTCTCGTTGGCCTCCTCGAGGTCGGACGGCTCCCAGACGCGGCGCTTGCGGATAAGACCGCGGAAGCCAGGAGCGAGCGCCTCGATCCGCTCCTCCATCCGTTCCGCGAGCCCGTCCGTGCTGGCCGCGTGAGGGAGATGCGTGTACGCCCAGGCGACCTCCTTGCCCGCCGGCATGCGCGTCGGATCGGCCATCGAGTACTGCCCGAGCACGAGGAACGGCTTCGCTGGGACGAGCCCGCGCGCGATCTCGCTCTGCGAGACGCTGAGCTCGTCGATCGACTCGGTGACGTGGACGACGGGCGCGCGCCGCGCATCCGGGGCTGCCCACGGGATCGGGCCGTCAAGCGTCCAGTCGACCTTGAACGTGGCCGGGTCGTGCTCGAAGCGCCGGATCGCGGTCAAAACGCGGCGCGGTACGGCGTGCTGCGGCAGCAGCTCCTGGTAGAGGCTGACCGCGTGGACGTCGGCGAGGATCGCTTTCGTTGCGCTGACGTCCCCCGCGGAGCTTCGGACAGCACGCGCCCGCCCACGCTCGACCACGATCTCGCTGACGCGGGCGCCGCAGGCGACCCGGCCCCCGCGCGACTCGAGCCTGCGGACGAGCGCATCCGTCAGGTTGGAGGCCCCACCACGGGCGCAGGGGAAGCCCGCGGTTTGCCCGAGCGAGCAGAGAAACCAGCCGAAGAAGCCGCCGATCGACGACTCCGGCAGGAGGTCGGTGTGCATGGCGTTCCCCGCGAGCAGCCGGCCGCCGCCCTCGCCGCTGAAGTGCTCGTCCGAGAGGCGGCGGACCGAGAGCGAGGTCAGACGAACGAACTCGAGCAGATCGCGCCGCAACGCCCAGCCGATCCGCGCACCGGCGCGCACGGGGGGGAATGGCGTCGTCATCGCGTCCAGGAAGATCCCTCCGACCCGTGGCCAGTACGCGAAAAGCCGCCGCCAGGCGTCGCCGTCGCCGGCCCCGAATGCGTCGAGCGACGCCGCGGTTTCGTCGAGATCGCGCGAGAGTGACGCGCACGTGCCGTCCGTGGCCGGGTGGGCGAGCGTAAGCGGGCCGTGCGCCCACTCGAGGCCGAACCCTTCGAGGCCGAGATCGCGGAATGCCGGCGATGCCGCGGCGAGCGGATAGAAGGCGCTGAACTGGTCGTTGACGAAGCCAGGCTCGACGAGCTCGCCGCTCTTGACGGCGCCGCCAGGCCGGTCCTGGCTTTCGAGCACCTCGACGGACCAGCCGGCATCGGCGAGCATGTTCGCGGCGACGAGGCCGTTCGGACCGGCGCCGATCACGATCGCGTCGGGCATCGGAAGTTGCGTTTCCGTGCTGCGTTTCCGGCAAACGGCCGGGGGAGAGAGTGGCTGCATGGCTGAGAGCAGCGTGCTCGTCGCGGGGGCGAGCGGACATGTGGGATCGAAGCTCGTCCCGCGACTCGTCGCGACGGGCAGGCGTGTGCTCGCTCTCTCACGTCAGGAGCGGAGTGCGGGTGACGGTGTCCAGGCCGTGCTCGGAGACGTGCTCGACCGCGACTCGCTCGACCGGGCGTTCGCGGGGGTCGAGAGTGCGTACTACCTCGTCCACGGCCTCGCCGACACGTCCGATCTCGAGGAGGTGGAGCTCGGCGGAGCCCGAACGTTCGCCGCCGCGGCGAGCGCCGCCGGCGTTGGCCGGATCGTCTATCTCGGCGGCCTCGCGCACGGAGACGACCTTTCACCCCATCTCGAGGCGCGCCGGCAGGTC
>JALYRA010000053.1 GCA_030855545.1 Actinomycetota bacterium
CTCGTGCACGCGCTCGTCGACTACGACTGGGACTTCGTCGCCGTGACCGGCCCTATTCTCTTCGCCGCCGGCGTGCTTGCGGCCGCAGGCAGGCCCGAACGCAGGGTCGCGTCCGCGTTCGGTGGCTCAGCCGTGGCGGCCGTTGCCCTGGCTGCGATCGTCTCCGTCGCGACGCCGTGGCTCGCGGCGCGCAGCGTCCGCGACGTCGGTCTCGCGCTCGAGCGCGGCGATACTGCGGCCGCCTTCGATGCCGCCGCGAGCGCCCGCTCGCTCGACTCGCTCTCGCTCGAGCCGCTGTTCGCGCGGGCCCGCGTCGAGGAGTCGGAACGCGACTTCGAGGCGGCGCAGATCACGTATGCGCAGGCGGCGGTGTTACAGCCGGAGAACCCGGAGCCGTGGCTCGAGCTCGGCCTGTTCGAATTCGACCGCGGCTATCGCTGCTCGGCCTACGTTCACTTGAACCGCGCCTACACGCTCGATCCGTCCGGCCGCCAGTGGATCCCCGGCGGACCGCTCGTGCAGTCGCTCGCGTGGGTCAACGACGGAAACTGTGGCTAGCTTCCGAGGACGAGCGCCACGTGGGCGCCGAGCATGTCTGCGGGCTGGAGCCCGTCGAGCGGACCGACGATCTTCAGCTTCAGGTCGGCCGCGAGCCGGGCGGCCTCAGGCCGGTAACCGGGCCGGAACATGACGAGCGTGCGCGTGACGTCGCTGCGCGGCGCGTTCCCGACCGTGCCGATCGCATAGCCGAACCGGCGCACGTCGGCGGCTCCTGCCGCAGCGGCGCCTGCACGCCCGTTTCCGTTCAGGATGATCACCGACGTCTCGGCGCGCGTGAGCTTCGGCTCGCCGACCACCGGGGCGGCTCGACGCTTCGGTTGCACCGGGGCGAACACCTGCTTCTCGGCGGCCTGGCGGACGTGCTCGGAGACCGGCTTCGCGAGCAGCGCGACGCCGAGGACGACGAGAACGACGAGCTCGGCTGCCGCGACGAGCGACGCTACGAGGGTCGCTGTGCGCCACGGAGAGCGAACCTGAGGGAGGGAGTGCTCCACGGCCGTTTTGATTCGTGCCGGCTGGGTCGGCTCCTGCTACGCGATCCAGATTCCCCGAGCGAAGGCGACGGCCGCGGCTGCGCCGAGCGCTGCGAACGCGACGATGAGCGCCTCGCGAGCGCGCGGCCGTTCGAGCGTCAGCGACGCCAGCGCGAGGAAGAGCGGAAAGTCGGCGAGCAGGAAGCGCGGCAGGCTGACGAGGGGGAATCCCTCGGCCGGCGCGGAGAGCGCGATCACGAGTGTGGCCACGGAGTAGGCCCCGAACGCGGCGCCGAACCGCTTCCAGGCAACCCACGTGAGCCAGGCAGCTGCGCCCAGGAGCGCGAGGTGGGAGAGGTTCCAGAGGCCCACCTTCTGGTCGTGTCCAGGTCCGCCGGGAGGGAGGTCGAGGAGGTGACGCCCGCCCCTGCCCGCGGAGAGCACCGCGTCTTTGATCCCTCGGAGCGGGCCGAGCGGCGAGGCTTCGCGGTTCCAGTCGGCCTGGGCGCTCGTGAACGCCCAGGGGTCGCCGAGCTTCGCGTTCAGATAGAGCGCGTAGAGCCCGACCGCTGCGGGGAGGAGCAGGAGCGGCGCGAGTCGCGCGAGCGAACGCACATCGCGACCGCGCCAGAGCAGGATCGCGAGCGCGGGCAGGAGCGCGAGGCCGATCAGCCGTGTCCCGGTCGCAAGGCCGCCGAGTACGCCCGCGGTCACCGCTCGCCCGCGCATCGCCGCGAGGAACGCGCCCGCGGCGAGCGCGAGGAAGAGCCCGTCCGAGTAGAGCGACGCGAACACGTAGCCGATCGGATAGAGCGCGACGTACAGGACCGCGTCGCGGGCACCGCGCGCTCCTAGGAGAGGCCGCGCGATCTCGGTGAGAGCCCACGCGGCGACCGCGCCTGCTGCGAGTGAAACGAGCACCCCGGCGACGAGCGGCGATCCTGTGACCCAGGCGAGTGCGTGCACGACCGCGGGATAGACGGGGAAGAAGGCCGCAGCCTGCGGAACCTCCTCGTATCCGTGCAGGGAGATCTGCAAGAACCAGCGTGCGTCCCACTGCGAGAATGTCTGGAAGAGGAAGTCGCTGGTCGGTCCGTAGGCGTCGCCGATCAGGCGGCGGTCGGGTGCCGGAGCCCAGACGAGGCTCAGCGCGGCGCCGAGCCAGAACGCGATGCGGATCGCGAGGAAGGTCGCGGCAGGCCCGCGCACGGCGCTAGCCCGCGAGCCAGGTCGCGCGCAGCCCGTCCTCGAGCGATTGCTCCGGCCGCCAGCCGAGCTCGCGCTCCGCGAGCGCGGTGTCGAGGACGCTTCGCTGCAACTCGCCGGGGCGCGCGTCTACCAGCTCGGCCTCGGTGGAGCTCTCCGCGATTCCCCGGATCAGCTCGAAGAGCTCGCGGACGGAGGTTGCCTGTCCCGTGCCGACGTTGAAGACGCCGCCGTCGTGGCCGATTGCGGCGAGCACCGCTCGCACGACGTCCCCGACGAAGACGTAATCCCGCTCTTGGCTGCCGTCGCCAAAGATCTTGGGCGTACCACCGTGGGCAAGGAGGCCGGAGAAGATGGCCACGACACCCGCCTCGCCATGCGGATCCTGGCGCGGACCGTAGACGTTCCCGAAGCGGAGCGACACATGGCTGCTTCCGTACAGGCGATTGTAGGTCGCCAGATACTCCTCACCCGCGAGCTTGGACGTCCCGTACGGCGCAAGCGGCCGGCGGGGCGCGTCCTCGCCGGCGGGCGCGTCGCATTCTCCGTAGATCGCTCCGCCGGTCGAGCTGAAGACCACCTGCGCGCCGTTACGACGAGCTGCCTCGAGCACGTTGATCGTGCCGAGAACGTTGACGGCGGCGTCGTAGTCGGGCCGGTCGACGGAGACGCGGACGTCCGCCTGAGCTGCGAGATGCACGACGACTTCGGGTCGGAGCTCGTCGAGGAGCTCGAGGGGCTCGCGGATGTCGTGCTCGTGCAGGGTCGCTTGGGCCACCACGTTCTCCCGCTTGCCGGACGAGAGGTTGTCGACGACGTGTACCTCGTCCCCCCGCTCAATCAGCGCATCGACCACGTGCGATCCGATGAATCCCGCTCCTCCTGTGACGACCGCCCGCACCCCCGTATCCTAAGTCAGATGGTCGACCGGCAATCACCGCACTCGCGGACGACGACCACCGGTCAGCCATCCAGATGTTCGTGACCTTCGAGGGACTCGACGGCTCGGGGAAGACGACCCAGGTCGAGCGGCTCCGAGCCACCCTCGAGGCCGACGGCCGCGAGGTCGTCACCGCGCGCGAGCCGGGCGGGACGGCGCTCGGCGAGGAGCTGCGGCGGCTCGTTCTCCATGGCGATGAGATGACCCCGTGGGCGGAGGCCCTGCTCTATGCCGCCGCGCGCGCCCAGCTCGTCGCGGAGGTGATCGAGCCGGCGCTCGAACGCGGGGCAGACGTGCTGCTCGACCGCTACTTCGACAGCTCGCTCGTCTATCAGGGGATCGGCCGCGGTCTCGGCCTGGACGAGGTGCTCGAGCTGAACCTGCTCGCGGTCGGCGGCCGTGTTCCCGACCGCACGTTCGTCCTCGCGATCGACGCCGGACACTCGCTCGGGCGGGTCGGCGGCCGGCCGGACCGGATCGAGCGGGAGGCCGCGGCATTTCACGAGAAGGTGGCGGCCGGCTACGAGCAGCTCGCGACGCTCTTCCCTGACCGCGTCGTCGTCCTCGACGGCGCCCTCGCCCCCGACGAGCTCGCGGAGAGGATCCTGGGTGAGCTTCGACAGCCTGGCTGACCAGCCCGAGGCGCGGCTGCTGCTCGCGGCCGCCTTGAAGGAGGGGCCGGCGCACGCCTATCTCTTCCACGGCCCTGCGGGTGTCGGCAAGCGCGCCGCTGCACGCTCGTTTGCGGCGAGGCTGCTCGGCGAAGAGCGGCGGGTCGAGTCAGGAACGCATCCCGATCTCTTCCTGCTCGAGGCGCTCGGCGAGATGATCCGCATCGACGAGATCCGCGCGCTCCACCGTGATCTGCACATGCGCCCCTACGAGGCGGAGCACCGCGTCTACGTGATCGCCGACGCGCACCTCCTGAACGAGGACGCGGCCGATGCACTGCTGAAGGACCTCGAGGAGCCGCCGGCGTACGCGGTGATCGTCCTCGTCGCCGACGAGCTCGGCCCCCTTCCGCCGACGGTTCGCTCGCGCTGCCAGCTCGTCCCGTTCCGGCGCCTCCCGGGGCGGGCGATTCGCGATCTGCTGGCAGAGCGGGCGCCGGGCCTCTCCGAGAACGAGGCGCGGGCGCTCGCCCGGGTCTCCGGCGGGCGGCTCGACCGCGTCGAGCGCCTGCTCGACCCCGACGCAAAGGCTCGACGCGAGGAGTTGCTGCGGATGGCGCGGGCGCCGTACGCGGAGCCCGCGCTCGACCCCAGCGTGGCGGCCGCCGTCTTGCTCGAGGCCTCTCGGGCGGCTGGAGCCATGGCGAAGGAACAAGCGGAGAAAGAGCTAGGCGGCTTCGAGCTGACCGCGCGCGACTCCGAGCAGCGGCTCCGTCGCATCCAGCGCGGAGCTGAGCGCGAGGAGCTCCTCGCCTCCCTCGAGGAGCTCGCGTCCTGGTACCGAGACCTCGTCGTCGTCGCCGCGGGCGCCGAGCAGGTGATCGTTCACGCCGACCGGCTCGAGGTTCTCCGCGCCGACGGAACCCGGGAGCGCTCGCCCGATGCGGAGCGGGCGGCCGAGATCACGCGTGAGGCCTGGCGCGCGCTCGAGGAATTCAACCTCAATCCGACTCTCGCGCTGGAAGCCCTCTTCGTTCAGCTAAAACGGTCGTTTTCCAGCGTAATATTGGTTTGAACTCCAAATACTGTGGCTCTGTAAAGATCACCTAAAAGGGGTTGCACGCCGTCGGGCGGCGGCTAAGACTCAGTTGAGGCGTTCGGGCGGAACGCCGGCTCACCCGTCTCTCCACAGCAAGGGGTAACCCGGTTTGGCTGCAGTTCCGTCCATAGGCCGTGCCTTTCTCGTCGAAGCCCCCCGCCGCGCGCCGCAGGCTGCCGCGACCGAGGGTTTGTACGAGCGGCACGCCGCGAAGATCCAGAGCTACTGCCACCACCAGCTCGGGTCGCGCGAGGAGGCAGAGGACGCCGTCCAGACGACGTTCATGAACGCCTTCCGCGCGCTCGGCCGCGGCGTCGTGCCGGAGGCCGAGTCGGCGTGGCTGTTCAAGATCGCGGAAAACGTCTGCCTGTCCCGCCGACGCTCGTCGTGGCGGCGCGGCCGAATCGAGAGCCCGAGCGACTTCGACGTGATCGAGGAGATCGTCCCCGGCCCGAGTCGGCAACAGGACGAGCTGATCGGAATCGAGGATGCGCTCGCGTCGATGCCCGAGCAGCAGCGGCGCGCAATCCTCCTGCGCGAGTGGCAAGGCCTCTCCTACCGCGAGATCGCCGAGGAGCTCGAGGTCTCGCAGTCGGCGGTCGAGACGCTGATCTTCCGCGCCCGCCGTTCGCTCGCCCAGGGGCTCGAGCAGCCGGACTCGCTGAAGAAGCCGAAGCGGAAGAGCTTCCGCCGCGCCCTGCACGCGTTCGACCTGGGCACGGCCGCCGCCGCACTGAAGGCTCTCCTCGCCGGCAGCGCCGCTGTCAAGGCGACCGCCGCAGCAGTGGCGGTCACGGCCGCCGCGGGCACCGCTGCGACGGTCGGCCAGGAGCTCGAGTCGAAGCGTCAAGCGCAGGAACGCCTGCCAGCGCCCGCGCTCGTCGCGGTCGCTCCGGCGTCGAAGGCAGCTCCGCTCGGTACCGCGAGCTTCACCTCGTTCTCGTCGGCTCAGGCGTCCGTTGCCTCTACCAGCGCAGACGCGAAGAACGACGCGGCGCCGAAGCCTGCCTCTGCCCGGTCCGAGCCTCGCCGCGTGACCGCACCGGCCCGCAAGGCTCCGAGCCGGCTCGCGCCGGCGGGTCCCGCCGTCGCCGCAGCCTTCGCACCGGCTCCGCTTGCGCAGGTGCCCGAGGCGGCGCCTGCTTCGGCCCCGGACGTTCAGCAGGTCGCGCAGCAGCCGACGCTCGCGCCGGCATCCCACCCCCAGCCCGGCCCTGCGCCGACCCAGACGAAGAAAGAGAAGGGCAAGGGCGACGACCGCGTCGATCCGGTCGTGACCCTGCAGCCGCCGGTCGCGACCGCCCCGGCGGAGCCGGCGCGCGGCAATGATCGCCCGAAGAGTGAGCACCCGAAGAAGGGCGAGAAGCCTCCCGTCGAGTCGCCGGCGCCCTCGTCGGTCACGGCCCCGGCCCCGGAGCCGGTCGCCGACGCGAACGGAAAGAAGGAGCGCGGACGCGACAAGGACAAGCG
>JALYRA010000080.1 GCA_030855545.1 Actinomycetota bacterium
GGCGACCGTCACGAAAGCGACGAGCAAACCCTGCACAAGCTCGGCTACGCGCAGGAGCTCTTCCGCACGATGGGCGGCTTCCAGAACTTCGCGATCTCGTTCACGATCATCTCGATCCTGGCCGGCTGCCTTACGTCGTACTACATCGCGTTCAACAACGGCGGCCCGGTCGCGATCTCGTGGGGCTGGCTGCTCGTCGGCGCGATGAGCATCATCGTCGCGCTCGCGATGGCGGAGATCGCCTCGGTCTTCCCGACGGCGGGCGGCCTCTACTACTGGGCATCGAAGCTCGGCAGCCCAGCCTGGGGCTGGTTCACCGGCTGGTTCAATCTGCTCGGGCAGATCGCGGTCACTGCGGCAATCGGCTATGGCCTCGCGATCTTCGCGACCGCGCTGCTGAACTTCTGGTTCGGGTACGAGAACACCAAGGAATGGACGTTGCTCACGTACTCGGTCGTGATGGCGCTGGCCGTGCTCCTGAACATGTTCAAAGTCACGATCACGGCGATGCTGAACACGATCTCCGCGTACTGGCACATGGCCGGCGTGGCGTTCATCGTGCTCGTGCTGATCATCGTCCCCGACCGGCACCAGTCGTTCGGCTACGTCTTCGGCGAGACGATCAACAACTCGGGCTTCTCGGGCGCCGGCTTCGGCTCGATCGTCTTCTGGTTCGTCTTCGGCCTCGGCCTCCTGATGTCGCAGTACACGATCACCGGCTTCGACGCGTCGGCGCACATGGCCGAGGAGACACGGCAGGCTTCGCGGACGGCAGCCGTTGGGATGTACACGGCCGTCGTCGTGTCCGTCATCTTCGGCTGGATCCTCCTGCTCGCCGTCACCTTCGCGGTGCCGGACACACAGGGGACGCTCGATGCGGTCGGCAACGCGGTCGTCTACATCTGGGCGGAGTCGCTCGGACAGACCTGGGCGGAGGCGCTGCTCTTCGTCGCGGTCGTCGCTCAGATGTTCTGCGTCACCGCGTCGGTGACGTCGGCCTCGCGGATGATGTTCGCGTTCTCGCGGGACGGCGCCGTGCCCGGGCACAAGCTCTGGCGGAAGATCGGTACGAACCGGATTCCGCGCAACGCGGTGCTGGCGATCGGCGTGCTCGCGTGGGCGCTGATGATCCCGACGTACTGGAACGCGTTCGTCGGTTACCTCGTCGGCACCTCGATCGCGGTAATCGGCCTTTACATCGCATTCATCCTGCCCGTGATCCTGCGCTACCGGATGGGCGACCGCTGGGAGCCGGGCGCATGGAGCCTCGGCAAGCACTACAAGTGGATCGACCCGCTTGCGATCATCTGGGTCGCGATCATCTCGATCCTCTTTCTGGCGCCGTACTCGCCCGCCGGGATTCCGTTCAAGAGCGATCCCGGCTTCGACTGGAACCTGGCGAACTACGCCCCCCTCACCGTCGGCGGCGCCCTGATCCTCTTCGGCGGCTGGTACGTCCTCTCCGCCCACAAGTGGTTCAAGGGCCCGGTCCGCCAGGGCACGGAAGAGGAGCTGGCACGCCAAGGCGCGACGCAGGACCCTTCGGGCGGAATGCGTCCGGAGCCTGCTGCGTAGAAGGCCTCGTTAGGGGACGCCCGCAGCCGGGGCGTCCCCTAACCGACCCAGGCGCCGCCGTTCTGATCGATCGCCTGGCCCGTGACGCCGCGCGCGTCGGCCGAGAGCAGCCACCGCACCGTGCCTGCGATGTCGGCCGGCTCGCTCATCCGCCGTAGCGGCACGTCACGCATCGCCTCGCGGTAGGCCTCGTCCCGCGTCGCGCCGATCGCCGCGGCGAAGCCTTCGATCCCCTCCCACGCCATTTCGGTGTCGACCCAGCCGGGGCAGATTGCATTCACCTGGACGTCGACGGGCGCGAGCTCCGCGGCGAAGGAGCGGACGAGGCCGAGCAGCCCCGCCTTCGAGGCCGAGTAGCCCGTGTAGCCGCCCACGGCGATCCTGGCGAGGATCGACGCGATCACGACGATGTCTCGACGGCCGGCGTCCCGCGCCAGATGACGGAGCGCCGCACGGCAGCAGTAGTAGGTGCCGTTCAGGTTCGTCGCGACCAGATCGTCGAAGCGGTCGCCAGGCCCGTCCTCGTTCGGCCCGCCAAGGCCGCTATTCGCGACCAGCCCGTGAATCGGACCTCGTTCGGCGGCGGCGGTTGCGAAGGCTTCATCGACGCCCGTCCGATCGCAGATATCGGCCCGCACCGCTCCGGCGCCGAGCTCGTCCGCCACCGACCGAAGCCGATCGAGGTCGCGAGCGACGAGGGTCAGCGTCGCTCCGTCGGCCGCCAACCGCTCGGCGATTCCCTTCCCGATCCCGGTTCCGCCGCCCGTTACGACCACGTGCCGCCCTGCCAGAGACTCCATACCGCTCCCTTTTCCCGCTCTTTGCGTGAACTTCGTCCATGCCCACCTCTTGTGGGCCGAGCGGTCTGAGCATAGATTTTCGCTTCCGCGCGGCCTGTCCCTTTCAGCTCCATCGGCCCGGAGAAGATCGGAATCGATCTCCAGAGCGTTTGACGTGATACGCAAACAAGCCATTGCTTAAGGAAAAACTCGCAATTTGCGACTGCGCCAGTTCACCAGCTCTTGACGCCCCTCGAGCCAGGCCGTAACTTCCCTCTTGCAGCGAGCACGGAGCGAGACTAGGTCGAGGCTCCACCGGAGGACGTGTAGGCGGAAGCCGAAGCGTTAGTCGGAGGAGCGGACGAAATCGCCACCGGCTCGCTGAATTTATTTTGGGCGCATTCAGAACCGGAATCAGCGGGAGCAGATTCCGGTTCGCGCCAAGATCCCTGAAGGGCCGCTTCGCTCCCGGGCTCGATGTAGAGGCTCGGTTTGCCTGAAGGGTCGCTTCGCTCCCGGGTTCGCTCACCATCGTCTAAGGCGCCGATGGCAATTTGGCTGCCGTAAAATGAAAAGGACGCAATTTGCGAGTTACCCGCCTCTGCACCTCTTGACTGCCACCCGGACACGCCCTAGATTCCCTCTTGCAGCGAGCACGGGACGCGAGTAGGTCGAGTCCAGTCCGGTAGGTCGTAGGCGGATGCCGCAAGGCGGAGGCCGAAAGCTCGTCGGACTGGCGGACGAAAGCGCACCCGGCTCGCTGAATTTATTTGTGGTGGAGTCGGAAAAAGATCCCCGGGAGGGGATCTTTTTCGCACCAAGACCCTGAAGGGTCGCTTCGCTCCCGGGCTCATTCATTTGCGGTGCAGTCGGAAAGAGATCTCCGGAAGGGGATCTCTTTTCGCACCAAGACCCCTGAAGGGTCGGCTCATTCGGCGATGCGGTCTTGAGCTGGGTTTCCATCGGTAACGTCGAGTCTCATGCGCCGGCTCTTGATTCTTGTCTCTGTCGTTGTGTTTGTGGATGCGATGTTGTTTGGGGCGCTCGCGCCGCTGATTCCGGGGTACGCGGACGAGTTCTCGCTCTCGAAGACCGGAGCTGGATTGCTTGTCGCGTCCTTTGGGGCGGGAGCGCTCCTCGGGGGGATCCCGGGCGGGCTCGCCGCCCTCCGCTGGGGCCCCAAGGTCGCCGTCGTCGCCGGGCTCGCGCTCCTCGCCGTCTCGAGCTTCGCCTTCGCGATCGCAGACGGTCCCTGGGCCCTCGGGCTCGCACGCTTCGTCCAGGGCACCTCGAGCACGACGACGTGGGCCGGCGCGCTCGCCTGGCTTACCGTCGCGACGCCGCGCGAGCGGCGCGGCGAGCTGATCGGCTTTGCGTTCGGCGCCGCGGTCTTCGGCGCCATCCTCGGCCCCATGTTCGGAGCCGTCGCCGACGCGGTCAGCGTCGGCGGATCCTTCATGGTCGTGGGCGCAGTCGCCGCCCTGCTGGCCGCCTGGGCCGCAAGCCGACCCGCGGCGCCGCCGGAGGAGCAAGCCGCCGGCGCCGTCTCCCGCGCGTTCCGCGATCCGGGATTCATCGGCGGCCTCTGGCTCAACACGCTCCCCGCCTGGCTCTTCGGCACGCTCGTGGTGCTCGTGCCGCTCCAGCTCGACGAGGGCGGGTTCACGCCGTTCGCGATCGGTGCCGTCTTCCTCGCCGCCGGCCTCCTCGAGACGGTCGTCAACCCCCTGCTCGGCCGCTTCTCGGACCGCCGCGGCCGCCTCCTCCCCATCCGCGTCGCACTGCTCGCGTCCGTCGCGGTCGCGATCGCGTTCTCCGGTGTCAGCGGCCCCTACGCGGTCTCCGCACTCGCGATCCTCGCCGCGATCTCGTTCGGCGCCTTCTACACCCCGGGCATGGCGCTCGTCTCCGACCGCGCCGAGTCCGCCGGGCTCTCGCAGGCAATCGGCTTCGGAATCATGAACACCGCCTGGGCGCTCGGGAACATGAGCGGCCCCGCACTCGCCGGCACCGTGGCCGACGCCGCCGGCGATGGCGTTCCCTACCTGGTCGCCGCCGCGCTCTGCCTCGTCACGCTCGTGGCGACGGGAATGCTGCGAGCGCCCATGCTGCGTCGAGTCGCCGGCGACGGTAGCTCCGCCCATTGACGAGCGCGTGGTCTCCAGTCGTCGGATCCATCGGCAGGCGCGACTCCACCGGATACCACTGGTTGTGCAGGTCGATGAGCGCATTCACGTCGCTGAAGTCCCATGCGCGTGCGCTGGCGAGCCACGCCTCCCTGTCGCCGCCGGCGTCCCCATGAGCCTCGGCGAGCGCGTGCTCGTGACGAGCAGTGAGCGAGTCGATGTCGCGGAGCCGCACCATGTACGGCAGAGGCCCGCCTAGCGACGCGAGATAGCTGCCGACATCAGGACGGAAGTTGCGTAGACGAACCGGCAGCTCGCGTCCGCGGAGCGGGAGGTCCCGCATGTCCGCCTCGAGGCCCTCGAGGTTCCGCCGGTCCCGCGGCGTCTCGGGGAGGATGACTCCCTGCCGCATG
>JALYRA010000083.1 GCA_030855545.1 Actinomycetota bacterium
CGCGTGGAGAGCACGACCCTGACGCCCTCGGAGGAGCGCGCGTCGGTGCTCGGCGAGGTGGCGGACGGGACGATCACCGTTTCCGAGACCTCGATCGGGTGAAGGTCGAGGAGCTTGCGCCCGGGCTCTGGCGGTGGTCGGCCGGCGAGCAGTGGTGCGCGCGACGATGCTCAGAGCTTGACCGCCGCACCCGATGCGGCCGAGCGGTAGAGCGCGTCGAGCACCCGCGCCTGCTGGAGCGCGTCCTCCCGACCGAGCAGCGGCGGCCGCTCGCCGCGCACAGCCGCGGCGAAGTCCTCCAACTCGAGGCGGTAGGAGTCCGCGCTCGCGACCGTGACCTGCTCGACGGCGTCGCCGCGTTGCAGGTGCATGCCGCCGCCCCAGTCGAAGACCCACGGCGCCTCCAGCACGAGCGCACCCTCCTCGCCGACCGCCTCGAGCCGCTGCCGTAGCGGCAGCGTGTAGGAGGCGTCGATCTGAGCAACGACGGCGCGCGGGAAGCGGAGCGTGGCGTAGAAGTCGACGTCGACGCCCGTCGGGCCGGTCACCTGCTCGCCGAGGACGCTCTGCGGCTCGCCGCCGAGGAGGCGCGCGCCGCTGATGCAGTAGCAGCCGAGATCCATCAGTGCTCCCCCGTCGAGGTCGAGCTGCATCCGGTGGCTCGAGAGGTCGAAGAGCGGGAAACTGAAGCTCGCGCGGATCAGCCGCAGCCGGCCAATCGCTCCCTCCTCGACGAGCTCCTGCGCCCGCCACGCCTGCGGGTGGTGTCGCCACATGAACGCCTCTGCGACCACGAGACCCTGACGGGCGGCGAGATCCCATGCCTCCTCCACGTCATCCGGCCGCCGCGAGTACGGCTTCTCGACGAGAACGTGCTTGCCGGCCGCGAGCGCCTTCATCGTCCATTCGTGGTGGGGCCCGTTCGGGAGCGAGACGTAGACGGCGTCGAGCTCCGGGTCGGCGAGCAGCGCCTCGTAGCTTCCATACGATCGCGCGATCCCGTGCTCGTCCGCGTAGGCATGCGCGCGGGCGCCGTCGCGGCTGCCCACCGCGGCGATCTCGACGCCCTCGGGTGCGCAGTCGAGAATGCGGCCGTTGATCCTCGCGGTGGAGAGGAGGCCGAGTCTCACTTCGCGGCAGGAGCGATCAGCCCACTCCCCTCGCACCGACCTAGGCGCCGAGGCGCACGAGGTCGGCATCCGTCAGCTCGAGCTCGCTCGCGCCCATGTTCTCCTCCAGGTGCTCGAGCGAGGACGTGCCCGGAATCGGGCAGACGACCGGCGACCGCGCCAGGAGCCACGCGAGCGCGACCTGTGCCGCCGTTGCGCCGTGCGCGGACGCAACCTCCTCGACCGGGCCGCCCGGCTTCGCAAGCTCGCCCGCGTCGAGCGGGAACCAGGGCAAGAACGCGATCCCGTCGCGGTCGCAGGCATCGAGGACATCCTCCGACGAACGGTCGCCGAGGTTGTACTGGTTCTGGACGGACACGATCTCGACGAGCTGCCGCGCCTCCGCCAGCTGCTCGACGGTGACGTTCGAGAGCCCGACGTGGCGCACCTTTCCCTCTCGCTGGAGCTCCCGGAGCATGCCGACCGACTCGGCGAAGGGGACAGCCGGATCCGGGCGGTGTAGCTGGTAGAGGTCGATCGTCTCGACGCGAAGCCGCTGCAGCGACGCCTCGCAGGCAGAGCGAAGATGCTCCGGTCGCCCGTCGGTCGGCCAAGCGCCGTCGGCGGTGCGCACGAGCCCGCCCTTCGTCGCCACGACGATCCCGTCATAGGGATGGAGCGCCTCGGCGATCTGGAGCTCGTTGACCTCTGGACCGTACGCGTCCGCCGTGTCGACGAAGTCGACGCCGAGCTCGACGGCGCGCCTGAGGACGGCGAGCGCGTTCTCGCGGTCGTCCGGCCAACCCATGATCCCCGGCCCGCACAGGCGCATGCCCCCGTAACCGAGCCGCTGCACCTCGAGCTCGCCACCAATCTTGAACGTCTCGCTCACACTGGCATGATCGCACCGATGGAGCTTGCGGAGGCCGACGAGTTTATGTACTGGCTGCCCGAGGTTCGGACGCTCGTGCCAGGCGACCGGTTGCTCGGGGACGGCGAGGGCGGCGTGCGACCGTGCCCGGACTCGTGGCTCCGCTACCTGAATGCGATGGACGGGACGCGGCTGCGCGTCCTGCTCGCGCCGCTCCTCGACCTGCCGGTCGAGCGCGTCCTCTGCTCGCACGGCGAGCCCGTGCTCGAACAGGGCCGCGAAGCGCTCGCGCGCGCGCGCGCGTGAAGGTCGAGGAGCTCGCGCCAGGGCTCTGGCGCTGGTCGGCGGCCCGCGACGGGGAGGAAACCTGGTGCGTGTATTACGAGGCGCCGGGCACGACCGTGTTGATCGATCCGGTCGTGCCGGACGAACGGGAGCAGTTCTTCCGTGCGCTCGACCGCGACATTGAGCGGCGCGGAGCGCCGGTGACGATCCTGTGCACGAGCGCCGACAGAGAGTCAGAAGCGGGGGAGCTGGTGGAGCGGTACGGCGCGAACCTACTCAGGGCGTAAGCTCCTCGCCGTGGAAGAGCAGGTGCTCACCCCCGCTGCGGTCGCGTTCCTGACGGAGCTCGAACGCCGCTTCGGGCCGCGCCGGCGAGAGCTGCTCGCGGCGCGACAGGAGCGTGCCGAGCGGTTGCGGGGCGGCGAGCTGCCGGACTTCCTGACTGAGACGAAGAGCGTTCGCGACGGTGACTGGCGCGTCGCTTCCGTCCCCGACGAGCTCCAGGACCGCCGGGTCGAGATCACGGGTCCCGTCGACCGGAAGATGGTGATCAACGCGCTCAACTCCGGCGCGAAGATGTTCATGGCCGACTTCGAGGATTCGAACTCGCCGACGTGGGCGAACTGCATCGAAGGCCAGGTCAACCTGACCGACGCGCTCGAGCGGACGATCGCACTCGATACCGGCGAGAAGCAGTACGC
>JALYRA010000211.1 GCA_030855545.1 Actinomycetota bacterium
CGTTGCCGAGGGCGGCGTCATCGTCAAGGTCTTCTACCCGGTGTTCCCGCCCGATCGGAACGCCGCGGACGTGATCGCCTGGTTGAGGGCGCGATGAGGCTCGTCACGTTCGACGAAGGACGTGTCGGCCGCGTCGACGGCGACGAGGTCGTGGTGCTGGCCGTGCCAACGATGCGCTCCTACTTCGAACGAGGTGGAGCCGACGAAGCAGGCGTCCGGCTTCCGCTCGAGGACGTCAAGCTGCGAGCGCCGATCATCCCGAAGAAGTTCTTCCACACCGCCGGCAACTTCCGCGAGCACGAGGAGGAGTCGAAGGTCGTCAACTGGTCGCACGAGATCGCGCCCTGGATCGTCTTCTTCCAGAACGTCGACGCGATCATCGGCCCGGATCAGCCGGTGGTCTATCCCGAGCACCTGACCGAGGAACTCGACTACGAGCTCGAGTTGGCCGTGGTGCTCAAGCAGGCCGGCAAGTGGTTCCCGCCTGAGGAGGCGATGGACTACGTCGGCGGCTACGTGATCTTCAACGACATCACCGCGCGCGACATCCAGCGGCGTGAGATGCGCTCCGGCGTCTTCAGCTTCTGCAAGGCGATCGACACGTTCTGCCCTCTCGGGCCATGGATCGTGACGCCTGACGAGATTCCCGATCCGCACGATCTCGCGATGGAGCTCCGCGTCAACGGCGAGACTCGGCAGACGTCGCACTCCGGAAAGATGTCGACGACGATCGCAGAGATCCTCTCCCACTACTCGGCGCTCGGGTATTCGGCGGGAGACGTGCTCTCGACCGGGACGGTGAGCGGCGTCGCGGGCTTCTCGGCGGACGCGGCCTCGCTCTATCTCAAGCCCGGCGACGTGATCGAGGCCGAGATCGAGCGGATCGGCGTGCTCCGCAACCCCGTGATCGGCTGGCAGGAGGCGCACGGCGAGCCCGCCCCGCCGCGCGTGCGCTGGTGAGCTTGTGTTGAATCAACACAAGCTGATCGCGTTCGGCTCAACCATGCGGTCGAGTGATCGAGGTCGGGGTGCTTGTGTTGATTCAACACAAAGCCGCTCTTCGCCCCGCCCATGAACTGGCCGTGCGACGACGCGAAGCTCGACCGGGTGCGCGCGGCGATGGCCGAGCAGGAGCTCGACGCGCTCGTCGTCCGCGCGCCCGACAACGTCCTCTACCTGACGAACTTCTGGGGGATGAAAGGCTACGACGCAGTTGTCTTCCCGCGCGAGGGCGACCCGGTGCTGATCTGTCTCGAGGCTTCCGAGGCGGACGCGGAGCGGACGGCGTGGACGCGCGAGGTGCGCTTCTTCCACGGCTACGACCCGAACGACGCGCGGCCGCCGGGGCTGCGGGCGCTCGACCTCGCGTGCCAGATCGCCTCCGAGTACGACCGAGTCGGGATCGAGCTCAGCCTCGGCACGCAGGCCGCCGACCGCATGGTGGGCGAGCCGACGACGTTTCCGAAAGCCTGGTTCGACGCTTTTCCCGACGCCGCCGACGGGACGCCGCTCCTCGCCGCGGCTCGCGCGATCAAGACCGAGCAGGAGATCGAACGGATGCGGCTTGCGAACGAGATCGCCGCCGGCGCGATGGAGCACGTGCGGGCGCGCATCAGGCCCGGAATGCGCGAGAGCGAGGTCGGCGCGATGTGGAACGGATGGGTGCACGACCACGGCACGGGGTACGAGGGGAAGGTCGAGCTCGCACACGGCTTCTCGCTCGTCTGGTCCGGCCCCGGCATCCGCACGTTTACAGCCACCGGGAGCCGCCTGATCCAGGAGCACGAGCCGACGCTGTTCGAGATCTGGGTCTGCGCGGACGGTTACTGGTGCGATCACACGAAGAACCTCGTCCCAGGCGAGCCGACTGAGCGCTACCTCGACCTCGAGCACGGGCTCCTGGGTGTCTACGCCGCCGCGGTCGAGTTCTGCCGCCCGGGCGCGAGCTTCGCCGAGCTCGACCGCAGTGTCCGCGAAGGGCTCGCCGAGCTGGGCTATCCCGGCCAGCCGAGCCATCCGATCTGCCACGGCGTCGGCGCCCGTGCGCACGAGCCGCCTTACGCGCACCAGGCCGGCGGCGGCACGATCGAGACGGGGATGGTGCTCGCGATCGAGCCGGGCGTGTACTGGCCCGAGGGCGGCGGCCTGCGCGTTGAGGACAACTTCCTGATCACCGAGGCCGGGCCGGAGCGGCTCTGCCGCTTCCCTGATGGAATGGTCCGGGCATGACGATCGACCGCAACCGGGTCTGGACGGGGGAGCTCAACAAGCGGGCGCTGGAACCGCAGACTCACGACACAGTCGGCCTCTACGACACGACCCTGCGCGACGGCGAGCAGACCGTCGGCGTCGTCCTCTCGCCGGAGGACAAGCTCGTGATCGCCCGCGCGCTCGACGACGCGG
This sequence comes from Actinomycetota bacterium, assembly GCA_030855545.1. Classification (GTDB taxonomy): domain Bacteria; phylum Actinomycetota; class Thermoleophilia; order Gaiellales; family Gaiellaceae; genus Gaiellasilicea. The sequence continues at coordinate 2,404 of JALYRA010000211.1, forward strand.
GCGTCGACCGGATCGAGGCCGGCTTCGCGCGCGTCTCGG
>JALYRA010000212.1 GCA_030855545.1 Actinomycetota bacterium
ACACGATCCTCGAGGAGGGCCTCCAGGACGACGCGTACATCGCCGCCCACTGCGAGGACTTCGAGTCGGTGCGCGAGGTCGTCTCCCGCTACACGCCCGAGGAGGCGGAGCGCTGGACGGGCGTTCCAGCCGAAGCGATCCGCGCGACCGCCCGCGAGTACGCGACCGAGCGGCACGCGGCGATCTTCTACACGCTCGGGATCACCGAGCACGCATGCGGCGTCGACAACATCTGGTCGCTTGCGAACCTCGTCCTGATGACCGGTCACCTCGGCTACGAGTCGACCGGCCTGAACGCGCTCCGCGGCCAGAACAACGTCCAGGGCCTGAACGACTCCGGCGCGAATCCCCACTACTTCCCCGGCTACCAGTCGTGGGACGACCCCGAGACGCAGGAGAAGTTCGCGACCGCCTGGGGAGTCGACCTGCCCGAGCGCGCCGGCTGGCGGCTCGACCAGATGATGAGCGGTTTGCACGACGGCCGGATCAAGGCGCTCTACCTCGTCGGCGAGAATCCGGCGCAGACCGAACCGAACGCGGCGCACGTGGAAGAGGGCCTGAAGAACCTCGAGTTCCTGGTCGCACAGGATCTCTTCCTGAACGAGACGTCGCGGCGCCACGCGAACGTCGTCTTTCCCGCGTCGAGCTTCGCCGAGAAGGACGGCACGTTCACGAACACCGAGCGCCGGATCAATCGCGTGCGTGCGGCCGTGCCTCTGCCCGGCAACGCTCGCGGCGACCGCGAGATCGTGATCTCCCTCGCGCGTGCGCTCGGCTGCGACTGGCCCGAGTACCCCGACGCGGAGTCGGTCTGGAACGAGCTCGCAGACCTCTCGCCGAACTGGTTCGGCGTCCGCTACCCGCGAATCGAGGAGCACGGGATCCAGTGGCCGTGCCCGACTGAGGATCACCCCGGCACGATGTTCCTGCACGAAGGGCATCCGTCGCTCCCCTCCGGCAAGGGCAAGTTCCACCCCGTCGAGTACCAGCCTCCGATCGAGGAGCCGGACTCGGACTTCCCGTTCGTGTTGTCCACGGGGAGAACGCTCTACCACTACAACTCGGGCGGGATGACGATGCGCGAGGACGGGATCACGGACAAGCAGGTCGAGCCGTTCTTCGAGATCGCACCCGAGGACGCGTCCGCCCTCGGCGTTGTCGAGGGTGAGCTGGTCCGGCTCGTGTCGCGGCGCGGCGACATCCAGGCCCGCGCTCAGCTCTCCGATCGTGTCTACCCGGGCCTCGTCTGGATGGCGCTCCACTTCTCGGAGGCGCGGGTGAACCTGCTCACGCACGACGTCGGCGACCCGCTGATCGGGACGCCCGAGTACAAGGTCTCAGCGGTCAGGCTGGAGAAGGTCTGAGACCCCTCGAGCCGGCGTATTTCGAGCCTCTCGTGCGTGGCCGCTTCGGGCGGCCGTACCTCTACCTGGCGCAGTGCGAGACGACGCAGCGGATGCTCGATGCCGCTCAGCCCGAGGGGGCCGTCGCGGTCTGCGACGAGCAGACCGGTGGCCGCGGCAGGCTCGGCCGCCGCTGGGAGGCTCCCGCGCGCTCCTCGATTCTCGTCTCGACGCTTCTGCGCCCGCCCCCCGAGCGAAAGGCGGCGGAGCTGACCCTCCTTGCCGGCGTCGCGGTCGCCGTCGTCGTCGAGCGGGCGACCGGGCTCGCCGCGCAGATCAAGTGGCCGAACGACGTCATGCTCGACCGGCGCAAGGTCGCGGGCGTGCTCGCCGAGTTGCAGGACGACGCCGTCCTGCTCGGGATCGGGCTCAACGTCAATCAAGCGCCCGGCGAGCTGCCGACCGAGACGAAAGCGCCGGCCGGGTCGCTCCGCACGGTCACCGGACGCGAATACGAGCGGGCGCCGATCCTCGCCGATCTCCTCCTCGAGCTCGAGCAGCGCTACGAGGCGTGGCGCGAGAGCGGCCTCGAGTCACTCTTCGACGACCTCGGCGCTCGCGACTTCCTCCGCGGCCGGCGCGTCACGGTCGATGGCGTCGAAGGAACGGCGCAGATGATCACACGCGACGGCCTGCTCGAGGTCTCGACCGACTCAGGCCCGCTGCTCGTCGAGAGCGGCGAGGTGCTCTTCGAGCGCTGAGAGCTCCGCCGGCGTGTTCGCGTTCGCGAGCAGGCGCGGGTCGGCCTCGACGACGCGCGAGTTGACGCCACGGAGCGAATAGTCGCCCGCCGCCAGCCTGCGCTCGAGCTCGGGTAGGTGAGCCGTCGAGTAGGCGCCTGGGAGCGGCCCCGTCTGGGTCACCGCACGCGCGTCGCCGAGCCGGCGCAGGAGCTCCGGTGAAACGAGCGGACAGTCGACGGGCAAAAAGACGGCAACCTCGGAGGGAGCCGCGTGGAGGCCCGCGATCACCCCGGCGATCGGCGCCCGCGGCTCGGCAGGCTCTACGACGACGGCGAACGGCAGCTCGAGATCGCCCTTCCCGACCGCGAGCCGCTGCGGGAAGGCCTCGCCGAGGATCCACCAGGCGCGCTCGGCCAGCGTCTCGCCGCGGAACAACGCCAGCGGTTTCGGCGAGCCGAACCGCTCCGACGCGCCGCCGACGAGCAGGACGCCCGTTACGCGATCCGCCACGGTTCCGTGTAGACGTTGACCGAGCCGCCGCGGACGAAGCCGCAGAGCGTGATTCCACGGTCGACCGCAAGCTCGACTGCGAGTGAGGACGGCGCCCCGACGGCGACGAGCACGGGACAACCGGCAACGGCCGCCTTCTGCACGAGCTCGAACGAGAGGCGGCCGCTGACACAGACGAGCGAGCGCGAGAGCGGGAGCAGCCCTTCGAGGAACGCGCGCCCGACGACCTTGTCGAAGGCGTTGTGGCGACCGACGTCCTCCCGCACGACGAGCAGCTCGCCCTCGGCGGAGAAGAGACCGGTCGCGTGCAAGCCGCCGGTGGCCTCGAACGCAAGCTGGCTCTCGCGCAATCGCTCCGGCAGCAGCGCGACGAGCGCGGCGGGGACGGTCAGCTCGCTGACGACCCGAGGAGCCTCGACCTGGACCGCCTCGAGGGCGCCCTTGCCGCAGACTCCGCACGACGACGAGGTATAGAAGCTGCGCTGGAGCCGTCCGAGATCGACGTTGGGCGCCTCGAGCTCGACCGTGTTGGCGGCCAGGTCGTCCGGCACGCGCGCGGCTGTCGGCCGGAGCCCCTCCGAGAGCGCGAACCCGAGCGCGAGCTCTTCGTCGTGACCGGGCGTTCGCATCGTCACTGCGACAGGTATGCCGCCGATCCGCAGTTCCAGCGGCTCCTCGACGGCGACCAGGTCGGTCGCCTCGCCGCCCGGGATGCGCACGACAGTGATACGGGCGGTCGTCTGGGGCGGCGGCATCTGAGTCAGCGTATCGCGCAGGTTTGTGCGCATTCAGGCATCTCAGAGACATGGAGACGGCCACGGACTTCGGAACGGGACTTCGCGCCCACCTCGGTCTCGAAGACGCCGAGCAGGCCGAGCTGACGGTGATCGCCGAGCCCGAGGTCATCCCCGCACGGATCGCCGCCGACGCCGCGCCGGGCGCTGTTGCCTCAGATCGAGCCGCGCCCGACGCGCTCGCCTCGCTCGAGGCCGAGCTGCTCGAGCGCGAGCGCGTCCTGGCTCTCCGCGAGTCGACTCTCGCCGGACGAGCTGGAAGCGTGCTCGCCGCGGCGCAGGCGCTCTACGACGAAGTCCTCGGTGGCGGCCCGCCGCACAACGACGACGAGCTCGCCCGCTTGCGGCGGCGGAAGAGCGTCGCCTGACGCGGAAATGGTCGCGCGCGTCAAGGACGACCGCCTGCTCCGCTGGAGCGCGTACGCCGCCGTGCCGTTCCTCTGGCTCGCGGTCGCGCTTCTGAACCCACTCCTGCTCCTCGTCCCGCCGCTCTTCCACCTCACGCTCCGGCGGGCGATGGCGTACGGGATGATCGGGCGGAACGACCCCGTCGAGGATCCGGACTTCTTCTAGCCTCCGAGCGACCTGAGCGAGTACTCCTTCTTGCCTACTGCCTGGGCTACTCGACCGTAACCGTTTTCGCAAGGTTGCGAGGCTGGTCGACGTTGAGTCCGCGCAGGCGGGCGATCCGGTAGGCGAGCAGCTGGAGCGGGATGATCGCGAGCACCGCCTGGAGGAAGTTCGGCGTCTTCGGCACGTAGATGACGTCGTCCGCGTGGTGCTGGATGTCCTCGTTGCCGTCGGTGGCGATCGCGATCACGTGAGCGCCGCGGGCGCGCACCTCCTGGATGTTCGACACGAGCTTGTCGTAGACGTGGATGTCGGTGGCCACGACGACGACCGGCGTGTCCTCGTCCAGCAACGCGATCGGCCCGTGCTTCATCTCGCCGGCGGAATACGCCTCGGTCGGGATGTAGCTGATCTCCTTCAGCTTCAGCGCGCCTTCGAGCGCGACCGGTAGGCCGATGTGCCGACCGAGGTAGAGGAAGAACGGCTTGTCGACGAAGCGTTGTGCGATCTCCTCGATCGGGTGGTCGCCGTCGAGGAACCTGTCGATCATCTTCGGCAGGTCGTAGACCTTGTCGAGGATGAACGAGATCTCGCCGGGCGGCATCGTCCCGCGGATCTGCGCCAGCTTGAGCGCGACCAGGTAGAGCAGCGACACTTGCGCCGTGAACGTCTTCGAGGCGGCGACACCGACCTCGAGCCCGCAGCGGGTGTGGAGGACCGAGTCGACTTCGCGCGTGATCTGCGAACCCATCATGTTCGTGATCGCGACCGTGCGAGCGCCCAGCTTGCGCGCGAGCTTCATCGCCTCGATCGTGTCTCGTGTCTCGCCCGACTGCGAGATGCCGATCACGAGCGTGTTCTCGTCGATGACGGGGTTGCGGTAAATCCATTCGGAGGCGATGTCCGGCTCGACCGGGATCCGCGCCCACTCCTCGATCACGTACCGGCCGACGACTCCCGCGTGGTAGGCGGTGCCGCAGGCGAGAATGACGATCCGGCGGAGGTCCTTCAGCTCCTGCTCGCTCATCCCGAGCCCCTCGAGCACGAGCGTCCCGTGGCGCACGCGGTCGCCGATGGTCTCTGCGACCGCTTCTGCCTGCTCGTAGATCTCCTTGAGCATGAAGGTCTCGTAACCGCCCTTCTCGGCACCCTCGTCGTCCCAGTCGAGCTCGACCGGCTCGTGCTCGACGGACGAGCCGTCGGCGCGCGTGAAGACGGAGCCGGCGGGCGTGATCTCGACGATGTCGCCGTCGTCGGGGAACTGGACGGTCTTCGTCTCGGTAAGGAACGCGGCGGCGTTCGAGGCGAGGAACATCTCGCCCTGGCCGATCCCGACGACGAGCGGCGTCTGGTGACGCGCTGCGACGAGGACATCCGGGTGGTCGTGGTGGATCACGACGAACGTGAAGTGGCCCTCGAGTTCCTTGAACGTACGCCGGACGGCCTCGGCGAGGTCGCCCTCGTAATGGCGCTCGATCAGGTGGACGACGGTCTCGGCGTCGGTCTCAGAGGTGAACGTGTGGCCCTCGTCCGACAGGGTCTGACGGAGCTCGCGGTAGTTCTCGATGATCCCGTTTAGCACGATCGAGAGCTTGGCGCCGTCGCAGCCGATCAGCGGGTGGGCGTTCGCCTCGGTGACGGCGCCGTGCGTCGCCCACCGGGTGTGCCCGAGGCCGTGGGTCGCCTGCGAGCCGTTCGGCCCAGCGGCCTGCTTGAGAATCTGCAGGTTGCCGACCGCGCGGACATACGCGAGCCCGGCCTCTTCGTGCAGCGCGATTCCGGCGGAGTCGTAGCCGCGATACTCGAGGCGCTCCAGCCCGTTGAGGAGGAGTTGCTTGCACTCGCGCGGCCCCACGTAACCGATGATCCCGCACATACAAGCCTCCCTTTTCCCGATTGCTCGGGTGGAAATTCCCGAGAACGCGTAAGAGCTCGGCACGTCTCCCGCAGCGTCGCGGGGCTAGCCGAGCTCTCTCTGAACGAGCGCCGCGATCCTAGCACAGAGATCTCGGGCCTCTGCAGGGGTTTCGGCCTCCCCGAGGACCCGGATCAGAGGCTCGGTGCCGGACGCGCGGACGAGCACGCGGCCGGCGCCGTTCAGCTCCTCGTTCAACCGCTCGGCCTCCGCGAGCGCGGCCTGCGGCACCTCCCGCCGAGCAACGCGCACGTTCTCCTTCGCCTGCGCGAAGCGCGGCATCACGGAAGCCGCCTCGGCGAGCGTACGGCCCTTGATCGCGTCGCACAGGAGGAGCGCGGCGGCGAGTCCATCGCCGGTCACATGGTCGCGCAGGTAGATCACGTGGCCCGATTGCTCGCCGCCGAGGATCGCGTTCTCGCGGCGGAGCGCCTGGAGCACGTAGCGGTCTCCGACCGGAGTCGTCACGACCTTGATTCCGCGCTCGTCCATCAGGCGATGGAAGCCGAGGTTCGTCATCACCGTCACCGCGATCGTCTTGACCTCGAGATGGAGTGCGAGGATCGCGAGGATCTGGTCGCCGTCGATCGCGTTGCCCTCGCCGTCGACTGCGAGCATGCGGTCACCGTCGCCGTCGAACGCGATGCCGAGGTCGTGGCCGCCGGCGCGCACCGTCTCTTGCAGGAGCGCCAGGTCGGTGGCGCCACAGCCCTCGTTGATGTTCGAGCCGTCGGGAGCGTTGCCGATCGCGGTCACCTCGGCGCCGAGCCGCTCGAACGCTCGCGGCGCGATCCCGGAGTAGGCACCGTTCGCGCAGTCGACCGCGATTCGCATGCCGGAAAGGTCGGTGCCGAAGCGCTCGACGACGTGGTCGAGGTAGCTGTCTGTGTAGACGTCGACGTGGTCGACCGTGCCGCCGCCTTTCTCGGGTGCGTCGAGTAGCGCCTCGATCTCCTCCTCCGAGGCGTCGCTGAGCTTGCGGCCGTCCTTGTCGAAGAACTTGACGCCGTTGTACTCCGGCGGGTTGTGAGACGCAGAGATGACGACGCCGAGGTCGAGCGCAAGGAGCGCCACCGCCGGAGTCGGGAGAACGCCGGCGAGCACGGCGTTGCCGCCGGCGGCAGCTACACCGCGTCCGAAGGCCTCTTCGAGCTCGGGCCCGGAGCCGCGCGTGTCGCGGCCGACGAAGACCCGCCCGCGGCCCGACCACAGCGTCGATGCCTTGCCGAGCCGCTCGACGAGGTCGACGGTGAGGTCCTCGCCGACGACGCCGCGGACGCCATCGGTGCCGAAGTGGAGTCGCGCCACGCCGGCAGCCTACGAGTCCCGCGGTAGGATCGGAGCGTGCACGGGCGCGGAGAGAACGGGCTCGAACGGCTGTGGCGCCTGTCCGGTCTCGTCTTCCAGGTGCCGCTTGCGGTCGGTGCCATCGCCGCCGTTGCGGGCTGGCGTCCGTCTGCGCTGCTCATCTTCTGCGCGCTGGCGGGACTCGTCGCGAGCCATGTCGCGATCAGCGTCGTGTCCTACCGCAGGACGATGCGCCGGCCGTGGCCGAGAGTCGAGCCGTTGCACGACGATCCCTGGGACTAACGCTTCGAAAGCTCTACCGCTTGGAGAACTGGGGAGCCTTGCGGGCCTTGTGCAGTCCGGCCTTCTTGCGCTCGACCTGGCGTGCGTCGCGCGTCAGAAAACCCTCACGCTTGAGCGGGATGCGCAGCTCCGGATCGGCCTCGACGAGCGCGCGGGCGATCCCGTGGCGCACCGCGCCGGCCTGGCCCGACGAGCCGCCGCCGTGGACGCGCACGCGAATGTCGAACGTTCCCTCGACGCCCGCAGTCTTCAGCGGGGCGAGCGCAGTCGTGCGGTGCGTGGCACGCGGAAAGTAGTCCTCCATCGACCGGCCGTTGAACCAGGTCTTGCCGTCGCCCGGACGAAGAATCACGCGCGCGACCGACGTCTTGCGCTTCCCGGTGCCCATGTACTGAGCCTGCTCTGCCACTTACGTAACCTCCAACTGCTTCGGCGCCTGGGCGTCGTGCGGGTGCACCGGCCCGGCGTAGATCTTGAGCTTGGTGATCTGCTGACGCGCGAGGCGGTTGCGCGGGAGCATCCCCTTGACCGCCTTGCGCAGCACCTCGGTCGGGCGACGCTCGAGCTGCTCGCGCAACGTCCGCGAGCGCAGCCCGCCCGGATATCCCGAGTGCCGGTGGTACATCTTCTGATCGAGCTTCTGCCCGGTCACCTGGATCTTCTCCGCATTGATCACGATCACGAAGTCGCCCGTGTCGACGTGCGGCGTGTAGGCCGGTTTCCTCTTGCCGCGGAGCGTGTCGGCGATCTGGGTGGCGAGACGCCCGAGAGTCTTGCCGTCGGCGTCGACGATGTACCACTCCCGCGCGATCTCGCCCGGCTTGGCGCTATAGGTTTTTTGCAGTGTCATCAGGTCGTTCTCATTTCACAGAAAGAGGGCGCACATCGGGTGCGCCGGCGGCGGACTTTAGCAGAATCCAGATCGCCGGAAGCGCGACGAAAGCTGTTGCGGCGAAGGCCAGCGACTCGACTCCGAACTCGGAGTAGGCGAGGCCGCCGAGCAGGACGAAGGCCGCGCCGGTAAAGCTCGAGAGCTGGTCGGTGAACCCGATGAGCTTGCCGCGCTCGGCGGGAAGAGCCTTGTCCGCGAGCTCTGTCACGGCGGCGACATAGGAGATGTTCCAGCCCAGGCCGAGCAGAAAGAGCGATACGGAGACCCAGAGGACGCTCTCGACCCAGGCCAGGCCGAGTGTGGAGGTCGCCATCAGCAGGAGCCCCGCAACCTGGCACGGGCGCCGGCCGACCTTGTCGATCAGCTGGCCGATCACGAGCACCAGCGCGTACATGCCGACGATGTGCAGGCTGATCACGGTGAAGACGTCGGCCTGATGATGTCCGTGGTCGATCACGAGATACCCGGTCAGGTTCATCACGGAGACCATCCCGGCAAAGCTCGCGATCGCAGCGACGAGGGCAGTGAGGACACCCGGGCGGCGGATGATCTCCTTCAGCGAAGCGGCGGGTTCGCCCTGTACGCCGCCGGCGTCGAAATGCAGCTGCTGGGCGATCGTTCGTGGGTCGGGCCGGACGAGCAGGACGAGGACGAGCCCGACGACCATGATCCCGCCGGCCGCGAGCCAGGGAACGACGAGCGCGTCGGTGTTGAGTTCCTTCCCGGCGAAGAGCGGTCGAAAGACGAGCGGGCCGAGCGCCGCGCCGAAGAGAGCCCCGAAGAGGACGTAGGAGATGCCGCGGGCACGGCGCTCCGGCGGATACATGTCGGCTGCCGCCGCGCGGGCGAGCAGGATCGTCCCCTGAGCGATGCCGACAAGAGCGAAGCCCGTGATGACGACTGCGGCCGATTCGATCTGGCAGCCGAGCGCCGTTGTCACGCACCCGGCGACGCCTGCCACACAGCCCGCCGCGAGAATCGGAATCCGGCCGTGCTTGTCCATCAGGCGGCCGGCCGGGAGCGCGGCGAGCGCGCCCGCAGTGAGGAAGATCGCCGGGCCGAGACCGAGGATCCCCTCGACTCCGGTGACGAGGACGAGAGTGATCGTGGCGACCGCTACGGCCAGCTGCACCATGCCGGAGAGCGATGTCAGCGTCGCCGCGAGCAGGATCGTGTTGCGCCGGATCGGGAAGCTCTCCATCTCGGTGAGCCTATCGTCCGAGGGCGGCGATCAAGCCGGCGCGAAAGGCCACCGCCCCGCCCTGCGCCGGATGGCGGATGTACTCGCCCCCGAGCTGCTCGTGCGCCAGCCTGCCGAGTGGGATTGCTCGCCGGCCCCGTGCGAGCTCGGCGAGGAATCCGCTCGACTGCTCGATCTCAACCCTTGTCGGCCGGCGGTTCGAGTCCGGTTTGCCGGGTCGGTGGGGATGCGTCGGGACGACGTTCCAGAGGAGAACCTCGGCTTCGAGCCCGAGCTCGGCAAGGGTGCGATGGACGATCGTCGCGGTCGCTTCAGCCGGCCCGGTACCCGTGAGCTGGCGCTCGGACGTGAGCGGGATCCCCGAGACGCGGGTGCCGCGGTAACCCGGCGCCTCGCCGACAAGGAGCAAGGGCGCGTTTCGCCGCTCGTCGAGGTATCGCTCGAGCCGGTCTCGCCTCGTCGGCGAGCCGGAGTACTGGTTGTACGTGGCGCCGATCCGGGCTGTGGCAAGTCGGTCGACGAAGTCGGCGGCACCGCCCTCCCGAGCGGGCGACTCTCGCTCGGCTATTCCCACTCGATCGTCGACGGCGGCTTCGAGCTGATGTCGAGCGCGACGCGGTTGACGCCTGGGATCTCGTTGATGATGCGGCTCGAGATCGTCTCGAGCAGGTCGTAGGGGAGGCGGGCCCAGTCGGCGGTCATCGCGTCCTCGGAGGTGACCGCGCGGATCACGATCGGGTACGCATACGTCCGCTCGTCGCCCTGCACGCCGACGGACTTGATTGCAGGCAGAACCGCAAAGCTCTGCCAGAGCTCGCGATAGAGCCCTGCCCGTCGCACCTCCTCCTGGATGATCGAATCGGCACCGCGCAGGATGTCCAACCGCTCGCGCGTCACCTCGCCGATGATCCTGATCGCCAGGCCAGGCCCGGGGAAGGGCTGTCGCCAGACCATCTTCTCGGGCATGCCGAGCTCCTCGCCGACGCGCCGCACTTCGTCCTTGAAGAGGAGTCGCAGCGGCTCGACAAGGTCCATTGCCATGTCCTCGGGCAGCCCACCGACGTTGTGATGCGATTTGATCTTCGCCGCGACACCCTCGGTCCCGCCCGACTCGATCACGTCCGAGTAGAGCGTGCCCTGGACAAGGAAGCGGATATCGCCGAGCTTGCCCGCCTCCTCCTCGAACACGCGGATGAACTCCTCGCCGATCCGGCGGCGTTTCTCCTCGGGCTCGTCGACGCGCTCGAGTCGCGCGAGAAACCGATCCTGCGCCTGAACATGCACCAGCGGCACGTGGAAATGGCCGGCGAAGGTCTCGACGACCTGCTCTGCCTCGTTCTCGCGCATGAAGCCGTGGTCGACGAAGACACACGTCAACTGATCGCCCACCGCCTTGTAGACGAGCAGCGCCGCAACCGCGGAGTCGACGCCCCCAGAGAGCCCGCAGATCACCCGCTCGGAACCCACTTGGGCACGAATTCGCTCGACCTGCTCCTCGATCACGGTCGCCGGCGTCCAGGCCGGCGCCGCACCGGCCACCTCGTAGAGGAAGTTCTTCAGCAAGTCCTGGCCGTGCGGCGTGTGCACGACCTCAGGGTGGAACTGGACTCCGTAAAGGCGGCGCCGCGGGTCCTCGAACGCCGCGACGGGCGTCGAGGCGGAGCTGCCCGTCACGGTCGCGCCCTCGGGCGGTGCGGTGACGGTGTCCCGGTGGCTCATCCAGACGGTTTGCTGCTCGGGAAGGCCGGCGAACAGCGCGCCCGACCCCTCCTCGAGGTCGGTCTTACCGAACTCGGACGTGCCGGTGCGCGCGACCTCGCCGCCGAGCTCGAGTGCCATCAACTGCGCCCCGTAACAGATGCCGAGCGTCGGGATCCCGAGCTCGAAGAGCTCGGCGTCGACCCGGGGGGCGCCGTCCGCGTACACCGATGCCGGCCCGCCTGAGAGGATCACGGCGACCGGATTGCGCCGCTTGATCTCGGCGGCGCTCAGCGTGTGCGGCACGAGCTCGGAGTAGACGCGCGCGTCGCGCACCCGCCGCGCGATCAGCTGCGCGTACTGCCCGCCCATATCGAGCACGAGCACGGGACGCTCCTCCGCCGGCGGCTCGGGAACCGGGAGCGGGTGCACCGAAGCCATCAGGGTCGCCGGTAGTTCGGCGAGTCCTTCGTGATCGTGACGTCGTGCGGATGGCTCTCGCGCAGCCCGGCGCCGGTGATCCGGACGAAACGCGACTCCAGCTTGAGCGCCTCGACGGTCGCCGAGCCCGTATATCCCATCGCCTGCCGGAGTCCTCCGACGAGCTGGTAGAGGATCTGCTGGACCGGGCCCTTGTACGGGACGCGCCCCTCGATCCCCTCGGGCACGAGCTTGTCGACGTCCTCGACGTCGCCCTGGAAATAGCGGTCCTTCGAGAACGACCGCGCCTTCATCGCACCGAGCGAGCCCATGCCGCGGTACTCCTTGAAGCGCTCGCCCTGAACGAGGATGACGTCGCCGGGGCTCTCGTCGGTGCCCGCGAGCATCGACCCGAGCATCACCGAGTCGGCGCCCGCCGCGAGCGCCTTCGCAATATCGCCGGAGGAGGTCATGCCGCCATCGGCGATCACGGGCACGCCTTGCCGGATCGCGTACTCCGCGCACTCGAAGACGGCCGTGACCTGCGGGACACCCACCCCGGCGACGACACGGGTAGTACAGATGGAGCCAGGCCCAATCCCAACCTTGATCGCATCCGCGCCGGCGTCGATCAGCGCCTCCGCCGCGTCCGCGGTCGCGACGTTGCCGGCGATCACCTGCACATCCCACTCGCCCTTGATCCGGCGAACCATCTCGACGACGGACGCCGAATGCCCGTGCGCGGTGTCGACGACGAGCACGTCGACCTCGGCGTCCACCAGGGCGCCGGCGCGCTCGAACGCATCCGGGCCGACGCCGACGGCCGCACCGACCCGCAGCCGCCCCTGCTCGTCCTTCGTCGCGAGCGGGAACTCGATCCGCTTTTGGATGTCCTTGACCGTGATCAGGCCCTTCAGCTTGCCGTCGGTGTCGACCACGGGCAGCTTCTCGATCTTGTGCCGGTGCAGGATCTCGTTCGCCTCGTCGAGCGTCGTCCCCACGGGCGCCGTGACGAGGTCGCGCGCCGTCATCAACGCGGAAACCGGCTGGCGGACGTTCGACTCGAAGCGCAGATCGCGATTCGTCAGGATCCCGACGAGCACACCTTCGTCGTCGGTGATCGGCACGCCCGAGATCCGGTAGTGCGCCATCAGCTCGAGCGCGTCGGCGACGGAGTCCTCGGGCCGGAGCGTCACGGGCTCGACGATCATTCCCGACTCGGAGCGCTTCACCTTGTCGACCTCCGCCACCTGGTCGGCGATCGAGAGGTTGCGATGGAGGATGCCGAGGCCGCCCTCGCGCGCCAGCGCGATTGCAAGCCTTGCCTCGGTGACGGTGTCCATCGCCGCCGAGACAATCGGGATCTCGAGCGCGATCGTGCGCGTCAGACGGGTCGCCGTGCGCACGTCGTTCGGCAGCACCGACGACTCCGCGGGCACGAGCAGGACGTCGTCGAACGTAAGGCCTTCACGGCCGAACTTCTCGTCGTACGAAAGCTCCTGCCCCTCCAAGGAGCACACGATAACTCAGGCGACGGACGCGAGCTCGGCGATCTCGACGCCCGCCATCAGGCGTCCGGCCTCCCGCGGGTCGAACCGGCCCGCCCCGACCTCGAGCGTCGATGCAGCGCCCGCTGCGACGCCGAGCTTGAGCGCCTCCTCCGCCGACTTCCCCGCGAGCTGCGCGGCGATGAACTGCGCCAGCAGGACGTCGCCGGCGCCGACGACCGACACGGCCTCGACCATCGGAGCAGCCGCCTTGTACCGCTTGACCTGACGGTCCTCGCGGAAGAGCCCGTAGCAGCCGGACTCGAGCGTGATGTGCACGTTCCGCGCACCCAGCTCGGCGATCGCATCGAGCGCCATCAGGAAGTCCTCTTCGTCCTCGAGCTCCTGTCCGACGACGTGCTCGGCCTCGCGCTGGTTCGGTGAGACGAGGAAGGGCTCCGCTTCGGTGCCGAGCCGCAGCGGCTGACCCTCGGAGTCGAGCACGACCTGGACGCCGCGCCGGTTCAGGTCGCGGATCGCCTCGGCGTAGAAGCTCTCCTCGACGCCGCGCGGCAGCGAGCCGGCGAACACGACGGAGTCCGCTCCACGCGAGAGGTAGTGCAGCTTCTCGAGCAGCATCTCGAGCTCCTCGCTCGTCACCTTCGGGCCCCACTCGTTGATCTCCGAGTAGGAGCCCTCGGTCGGGTCGACGACGGCGGTCGAGGTTCGCGACTCTTCGCCGATGCGGACGAAGTCGTTCAGGATCGCCTCGGCCGTGAGCTCCTCGACGATCCGCGTGCCGGTGCGGCCTCCCGCGAGTCCCGTCGCGACGACGGGTACGTCGAGCCGCTTCAGCGCGCGGGCGATGTTGATCCCCTTTCCCCCGGCGAGCGTCAGCACCTGACTTGCGCGGTGGCGCTGCCCCCGCTGGAAGTTCGGGACGGTCAGCGTCCGGTCGAGCGCGGCATTCAGCGTCACGGTGACGATCACGAGAACAGACCCCCTAGATGGTCGAGCGTGCGTCCCGCGTAGAAGCCTATGCGCTCGAGCGCACCTGGCCGCTCGATCTCACTCGCAGCCACGAGCGGCGAGCGAGCGATCACCTTGCCGCGATCGACGACCTGAACCTCGCCGAGCGGCTGGCCTTTCCGCACGGGTAGCTCCACCTCGACCGGGAGCACGATCCGCTCGACGAGAGGCCGCTCGACATGGATCACCCGAAGGGCGGGCTTCGCCGCGACGATTCGCACCGACGGCTTTCCGTAGGCCGTTCTCACGGCTCCGTATGTGCGCACGGTGTCGACCGCCCACACCGTCCGGTAGCGGGATAGGCCCCACGCGAGCAACTCCGCGAGGTCGGTGTTTCGGCCCTCCCGCGTCTCTCCTCCGAGGAGCGTCGCGTAGATCGTGACGCCCCCGCCGCGCGCTGCGGCGACCTGCGACCAGCCGGCGTCGTTCGTATGACCGGTCTTGACGCCGATCAGGTTGGGAAAGGTCGAGAGCAGGTCGTTCCAGTTGTGGAGAGGACGGCCCGCGGCGGATGAGTCGACGAGACGCACGGTCTGGCGGATGAACGGCTTCCGCATCGCGACGCGCGCGAGCTTCGTCAGGTCACGGACGCTCGAATAGTGCCCGGGCGCGTCGAGGCCGTCGGGGTTCGCGAAGTGGGTGTCCGCGAGCCCGAGCTCCTGCGCGCGGGAGTTCATCATCGCGACGAAGCTCGCGACCGAGCCGCCGCCCACGTACGCAGCGATCGCGTTGGCCGCGTCGTTCGCGCTCTGCACGAGCGCGGCCCGGATCAGGTCGCGCAGGGCCACGCGCTCGCCGGGCCGAAGGTTGATCGTCGACTCGCCGATCGAAGCTGTGCGAGCGGAGATCGTCGCAACGTCATCGAGGCCGGCTCGCTCGAGCGCGACGAGCGAGGTCATCAACTTCGTTATCGACGCCATCGGCAGCCGTTCGCGCTCGTCCTGCGACGCGAGCACCTCGCCGGTGCCCGCGTTCTGGACGAGATAGGCCTCGGCATCGACCGGCGGGGGCGCCGCAACCGCGACGACCGCCAGGCAAAGCGCCGCGGTGAGAGCCAGGAAGAGGGCGACCCGCT
The DNA here is from genome assembly GCA_030855545.1 of Actinomycetota bacterium. Lineage (GTDB taxonomy): Bacteria > Actinomycetota > Thermoleophilia > Gaiellales > Gaiellaceae > Gaiellasilicea. The sequence continues at coordinate 15,268 of JALYRA010000212.1, forward strand.
TCACGCGGCGGGCACTCTACTTGACGCGAATGCGATCTCCGATCGTCAGCGCGACCGGGTCGAGCTCGGGATTGAGCACGAGCAACTGCTCGACCGTGGTGCCGAATTGCTCGGCGACGACGGCAAGCGTGTCGTCCGCCTGGATCTCGTAGAACTCCTCCTCCCCAGCAGGTTCGGTCGTCGTCGGCGGTGCGGTCGTGCCGGGAGCCGTCTCCGTGGGCGCCGGCGTCGTCGTCGCCGCCGTCGTCGCAGGCCGAACGGGTGCGGTCGCCGAGCCGTTCTCGAGCCCGGAGCGAATCAGCAGGATCGCGATTGTCGCGGCGAGGAGGAAAGCTACGGGCGCTGCGTAACGCGCAAGCCGGGCTCGAGCGCGCATCACCAGCCCGAGACCGACCAAACCTCGGTGCGGAGCCGGGCCGCCTCGGCGGCGGCGGCGGCACGCCAGTCCTCTCGTCCGCCGCGGTAGGCGAAGATCACGGACCGCGAGGCGGTGACGAGGGCGCTGGCCGGGCCGCTCGTGAACGCGCGCGCGACGTCTGCAGGCCCAGCGCCCTGCGCGCCGACGCCCGGCAGGAGGAGCACGGCGCGCGGCAGCAACCTCCGCGCCTCCGCAACAGCCCGTGGAGCCGTTGCGCCGACGACCGCGCCGACGCTCGACAGCCCCCGTTCGCCGGTCAGGTCGGCTCCCCACTCTTCCACGAGCCCGGCGACGTGCTGCCACACGCGGCGGCCGTCGGAGAGCGTCAGCTCCTGGACGTCGCCCGCGCCGGCGTTCGAGGTGCGCACGAGGCAGAAGATGCCCGCTCCGTGCAGTCGGCACGCCTGCAGGAACGGCTCGACCGAGTCGCCGCCGAGGTAGGGGTTCACGGTCAAGGCGTCCGCGAGCGGAGCGTTCTCCTCGCGCGGCTCGAGATACGCAGCCGCGTAGGCGCGGGCCGTCGAGCCGATGTCACCGCGCTTCCCGTCGGCGATCACGAGCAGGCCCGCCGAGCGCGCGTAGCCGCACACGCGTTCGAGCGCGGCGAAGCCGTCGGCGCCGAGCGCCTCGAAGAAGGCGACCTGCGGCTTGACCGCGACGACGTAGGGCGCCACCGCGTCGACGATCCCGCAGCAGAAGCGGCTGTACGCGTGCGCTGCCTCGCCCCGGCCGAGACCGGCGTCGCCCCGGAGCTCGACGGGCAGCAGGTCGAGCATCGGATCGAGGCCGACGACGAGCTGGCTGCGCTTGCGCTCCACGGCCTCGGCGAGGCGATCAGCGAATGTCGTGGTGGCCACGGAAGCCATGCCGCAAGGCTACGCGGCGCGCCGGACCTTCGCGAGAGAGACGATCCGGAGCTCCGGCGGCGGCCGGCGGAGGAACGTTCCGATCAGCAGGAGTTCGTCCGTCTCAGCGGGATCGAGCGATGG
>JALYRA010000097.1 GCA_030855545.1 Actinomycetota bacterium
TGATCACCTTCCTGCTCGTCGCCTCGGCGCTGCGCCACATCTCCGCCACGAGAGTCGCGATCGTCGCGATGCTGGAACCGGTGGCGGCGAGCGCGGTGGCGTTCCTCTGGCTCGGGGAGACGTTCGGCGCCGCGCAACTCTTTGGTGGCGCGATCGTCCTCACGGCGATCCTGATCGCCCAGACGGCGCGCTGAGGGCGAGCTCCCCCAAAAGGGGGATAGCTGTCGTCCGGTAGGTTCGCCAATATGCCGCCTTATGCAGATTTCAACGCATATTCGTATAGTTTTCGGTGTAGTTTTAGCGGCTGTCGCGCTTGTCCCCGCCGGTCAGGCGGCGAGTCTGAGCCAGAACGAGAGCGAGTTGCTCGGCGCGATGAACGAGGTTCGCGCCACCCACGACCTCCGCCCGCTTCGCGTCGACGGCGCGCTCGTTCGCGCGGCCCGTGCGTACTCGACCACGCTGATGCGCACGGATGTGTTCACGCACGGCTCGCTCGGGCCGAGGCTCGCCCGCGCCGGCGCCCGCGGCCCGCTCTTCGGCGAGAACCTCGCTTGGGGCGTCGGCTCGCGCGCGACGGCTCGCGGCATCGTCCGCAGCTGGCTGGCAAGCCCCGGTCACCGGGCCAACCTGCTTCGGCCCGGCTGGACACGGATCGGCCTCGGCGCCCGCACCGGCACCTTCATGGGCTACAGCGGCGCCACCGTGGTCACCGCGAACTTCGCAGGTAGTTGATTTAGCCGCTTCGCGGCCCAAGATCTCGACTACGTCTCGGACATCAACGAGCGGAGCTCCGTGAGCTTCTCGCTGCGCAGCTCGTCGCGCTCGCCTCGCTCGAGGCGCTCGAGCAGGCTCCGGACGATCGGCGCCAGCTCGACGGGATTGAATGGCTTCGTGATGTAGTCGACGCCGCCGATGCCGAGGCCCCGTGCCCGGTCTCGAAACTCCGCGCGGGCCGTGAGAAAGATGATCGGGATCTCGACCGTGCTGTCGTCCTCGAGCAATGCCTCCGCGACGCCCCAGCCATCGAGCCCCGGCATCATCACGTCGAGCAGGATCACGTCGGGTTGGCCGGTGCGGGCGGACTCGAGCCCCGACGGCCCGTCACTCGCCTCGAGGACGCTCATTCCCTCGGCCTCGAGATTGACCCGGCACAGCAGCCGGATCGGGGCCTCGTCGTCGATCACCAATACCTTCGTCATGCTCGCCTCGCAGTACCCACACGTGTCATGTCTCACTCTCCGTCGCTCGCAGCTCGAGAACGAAGGTCGAGCCCCGCCCTTCGCTCGAGTCGACCCAGATCCTGCCGCCCATCGCCAGCACGAGCCCTTCGGCGAGGAAGAGTCCGAGCCCGGTTGCGCCCGCCCCGACCGCGCCCGAGGAGGCGCCGTCGCCGCGGTAGAACTTGCGGAAGATCCGCTCCTGCTCTGCATGTGGGATGCCAACGCCCTCGTCCTCGACGCTGACCTCGACGGCGTCGTCGCGGCGGCGCGCCGCGACCGTCACGGTGCCGCCGGCTGGTGAGTAGCGGACAGCGTTGTCGAGCAGGTGGGCGAGCACCTGGCCGAGCTTGTCTCCGTCGGCCTCGGCAGCAAGCGGCTCATCGACGAGGTCGACGACGAACTGATGGCCGTTCTCCTCGCCGGAGCCTTCGATCGTGCGCACGGCCTCGCTGACGACGGCGCCGATGTCGGTCTGGGCGAGCTGCACGGCCATGTCGCCTGTGTCCAGCTGGGCAACGGAGAGCAGGCGATCGACGATCGACGTCAGGCGGTCCGACTCGGAGGCGATGTAGCGCAGGAACGTCGCGCGCTCCTCCTCGCCGAAGAGCACGTCCTGGCGCAGCAGCGTCGCGGCGAAACCGTAGATCGACGTCAGCGGCGTGCGCAGCTCGTGGGACACGGTCGAGACGAAGTCGGTCTTCATCTGCTCGACGCTTCGCTCGGCCGAGATGTCCCGGAAGGCGTAGATCCGGCCGGCGACGGCGCCCGCCGGATCGGTCATCACGGCCTCGCTGAGCGAGAGCCAGACCTCGTCGCCGCCGCGGCGGATCGGCAGCAGACGGCTCCCATCGAACATGCCTTCGGCCGCTTCGAGCGGACGACCGAGAGCCTGGGTCGGCGTACGGCCGAGCGCGTCGGCCGCCGGCACGCCTGTAACGCGTTCCGCAGCCGGGTTCCAGAGCACGACCTTGCCCTCGCGATCGACGGCGACGATGCCGTCGGCAACGTTCGCGAGGATCGCCTCGCTGCGCTGTTGCTCGTGACTGACACCCTGATAGAGCTCGGCGTTCGCACGCGCGGCGGCAACGCTGGCGGCGAGCGCGTGCAGCGCGTCGACCTCCTCCTCCCGCCACTCCCGGGTGCGGAAACCGTAGACGGCCAGGATGCCGTGCACCGCCTCCTCGGGCCCAATCATAGGAACGCCGAGAAACGCAGCGTGGCCGGCGGCCAGCATCGCATCGGCCTCGCCGACACGAGAGTCTGTCCGGACGTCCGTGATCGCGCGGGTCGTTCGCGTCTGCACGATGTCGCCGACGAGCCAGCCGGTAGACGGAGCGCGCGTGTCGAGCGCGAGATCGGCGCCGGCGCCGACGGCGGAGCGCACGACGACCTCGTCGTCCTCGAGCACGCGCGCTGACGCTGCATCGGCGCCGAGCAGTCGCACCGCATGACGCACCGCGCCGTCGAGGACGTTGTCCGGGTCGAGCTCTCCGGCCAGCTCGCGGCCCGCGCTCGCGAGCCGTTGGGCCAGGGAGCGCGAGCGGCGCTCGCGTTCGTAGAGATCGCTGCGCTCGAGCGCACCGCGCGTCGCAGCGGCGACCTGTGCCGCGAGCTCGACCTGCTCGTCCTCGAATGCACGCTCGTCGCGGAAGAAGACGAGCACGAGGCCGAGACCGTCGCCGCCTGCGATCGGCACGGCCAGGAGGGAGCGCCGGTCGGCGGCTGCGGCCGCCTCGGCGAGACCGGCGCCGAAGCGGCCGTCGTCGCCCAACCGGCGGGACGCGAGAACGTTGCCGCCGCACGCGCACGGAGCAAGCGAGGGGGCGTGGTCGCGGAGGTACTCCCCGAGACCACCCGCGAGCTCGTACGCGCCAGCCAGCTCGAGCTCATCCCCGACAGGGCGCAGCACGGCCGCGGACTGGCCGCCGAGCGCTTCGGCAGCGGCCTGCGCGACGGCGTCCAGCGTCTCGGCCGCCGAGAGCGGCTCGCTGAGGACGGTCGACATCCGGTAGAAGCCGCGCTCGACCTGAGCCTGCCGCGTGCTCTCGGTGTAGGCGTCGGCGTTGCGGAGGGCGTTCGACGCAAGGCTCGCGAACGCCTCGATCAGACGAAGATCGGACTCTTGGAAACGCCCGGGCTCCTGCGAGCTGAGCCAGAGGACGCCGCGAACCTCGCCGAACGAGGGGATCGGCGCCACCACCACCTGACCGCCCGCCTCGTCGCTGCTCGACACCGGCTTTCCGGAGCCGAGGGCCTCGCCGATCGGCCCCTCGGGGGCCATGCTGCGTCCGACATCCGACGCAGGCAGGCCGAGCACGGCGCGGCAGACCAAGGTGCCGTCGTCGGGCACGAGCGTCCAGCAGGCGGTCGCGTCCGCTTTCACGAGCGCTCGCAACTCGTACACGAGCCGCTCGATCACGTTGTCGATGCGGAGGTCGCTCGTGATCGCCTCGCCTGCCTTGAGCAGAGCCTGCTGCTCGGCCAGGCCGCGCTGGCTCTCCCCCAGCAGCCGCGTGCGCTCGAGGGCGAGGCCCGCTTCGGAAGCGAAGGTCTGCATGGTCGCCAGCTCGTCCTCGTCGAAGAGGCGCGGATGGCGGACAGCCGCGAAGACGACGCCGACGACTCTGTCGCCCGCTCGGACCGGAACGAATGCACAGCTCTTCACCTTGGCGATCTCGTTCAGGCGCCGGTTGACGACCTCCGAGCTCTCTGCATCGAAGATCGCGAACGCTGTGCCCTCCCGCACGACGGTGCTGATCCCCGATGCCTCGCGGTCGAGCGCAACCTCTTGGCCGATCAGCAGCTCGTTGTCCTCGCCACCGTCGCGCGCAGCGACGACGACGGCGCGGCGGGCGCTCTCCTCGACGAGAGCGAGATTGGCGACGTCGAGCTCGAACAACTCCGCGAGCTCGTCGAGCAGCGCGACCGCGACTTCGGCAGGTTTGTCGGCGTCGAGCAGCTTGTGGGAGAGCCTGCCGATCGCCGCCAGCTCGCGGTCGCGGAGCGTCGAGTATTGCTCGGCCTCACGGGCGCGCCGGGCGCCGGCGACGAGCAGGCCGCGGTCTCCCCAGTTGCGTGCGACCACGATCAGCGGGAGCGCGGCGACGAGGATCGCGGGGAATGACCCGAGCGCGTGGCCGGCGAGGGGGTCGCGGTCGACGAGCACCTCGAGCCCGAGGATTCCGGCTGCGAGCCCGACGCACGGAAAGACGAGGGCGGTTGCGAAGCCGATCTCCCGCATGCGGTCACGCTCTCGCCACGCTGCAGGTGCGATTGTCACGCCCACGGCCAGATAGAGCGCCGCGAGCAGGAGCAACGGCACCGCGTTGAATAGCACCGCTTGCGTTTCAGCGTTCACTGGGCCGTCAGATGATAGAGACGCGCATCCTGTTTTGAAAGATAGGCCGTCCGGCCTATTGGAACTCGTTCGACGGAGGCGTAGCGTGGCCTGCACTGGGCGATGCAGATCGCGCTCGCGCGGTCGGCATCGGGAGCGGCCCTGTCGCGACGACCCCCCGACGTGACAGGGCTGTTTTCCCTTGCCGCAGCTACGATCCGAGGATGGTCGAACGCGTCCTTCTCGCCTCGCCACGCGGCTATTGCGCCGGGGTGGAGCGTGCCGTCGAGTCCGTCGAGCTGGCGCTCGAGCACTACGGCCCACCGGTGTACGTGCGCAAGCAGATCGTCCACAACATCCACGTCGTCCGCGACCTCGAGGCGCGCGGCGCCATCTTCGTCGACTCCGAGGAGGAGGCCCCCAAGGGCGCAACGATCGTCTTCTCGGCGCACGGCGTCGCCCCGTCGGTGAACGCGAACTCGGCCGGGCTCGGCCACAACGTGATCGACGCTACCTGTCCGCTCGTGACGAAGGTTCACGTCCAGGCCCGGCGCTACGCGGCCGACGGTTACACGGTCGTCCTGATCGGTCACGCCGGTCACGAGGAGGTCGTGGGAACGATGGGCGAGGCGCCCGAGGCCACGGTCCTCGTTCAGGACGTGGCGGAGGCGGAGGCGCTCGACCTGCCTCCCGAGACGCGCATCGCCTACATCACGCAGACGACGCTCTCCGTCGACGAGACCTCCGAGATCATCGCCGTCCTCCGCCGCCGCTTCCCCGCGATCTACGCGCCGAAGAAGGAGGACATCTGTTACGCGACCTCCAACCGGCAGTGGGCGGTGAAGGAGATGCTCGCCGAGGTCGATCTCCTGCTCGTGATCGGCTCGCGCAACTCGTCCAACTCGAACCGGCTCGTCGACGTCGCGCGTGCCGGCGGCGTCGCCTCCTACCTGATCGACGACGAGACGGAGATCGACGCGGCCTGGCTCGACGGGGTCACGACCGTCGGTGTCACGTCGGGCGCCTCGGCGCCGGAGAAGCTCGTCGACCGGGTCTGCGACTGGTTCCGCGCCCGCGGCGTCGAGCGGATCGAGCCCTTCCGCATGGTGAACGAGGACGTCACCTTCCGCCTACCCGTCGAGCTGCGTCGAGAGCTCGCGCTCGCAGAGAACCAGAGCTAGCGCGTAAGAACGTGACGAGCCGAAGTGCTTCGGCGTCGTCGACCGAGACGACCGCTTCGGCCACGCCGCTCTCGTTCCAGACGCTGAAGCGCACGTGCCCCTCATCGACGTAGCGTGAAACGCGCAGCGCCTTGCCGACCTCCGTGCCCGTGCCGGCGAAGAACTCGACCAGTTTCGCGCGCTGCGGTGCGGCGCACCAGGGGCAGTAGCGAAATGCCGAGCCGATCGATCCCCCGCACTGCCTGCACGCGTGCATCGCGTCCTCCTCGTGCGCAGAGTAGTACCCCCAAGCTGCTCCGACTATGCTTGCGGGCGGATGGCGGACGAACCGAAGCTGAACGAGCATCCCGTCGGGGGGATCGAGCGCAGAAGCGGGGCTGTCGTCGTCCGCCTCGTCGGCGAGCTCGACCTCTACAACGCCCCCGAGGTGCGCTCGGCGCTCCTCGAACTCACCGCCGAGCAGCCGGAGCGGCTCGTCGTCGATCTCGGCGAGGTCGACTTCGTGGACTCGACGACGCTCGGCGTCCTGATCGAGGCGCGCACGAAGCTCCAGAACCGCGAGTCGTTTCTTCTTGCAGCACCGGGTCTCGAGACGCACAGAGCCCTGAAGATCTCGGGTCTCGACCAGCACCTCGCCGTGCACGATACGGTCGAATCGGCCCTCGCGGCAGCGCTCTCCTAGCGTCTTCCAGTCGTACGCGCTCTTCCCGCACCTGACGGTGCTCGAGAACGTCGGCTACGGCCTGAAGCAGCGCGGGGTGCCGCGGAGCGAGCGCCGCGCCCGTGCCGAGGCCATGCTCGCGCTCGTCCGGCTACCCGCAGCAGCGGGTCGCCCTCGCCCGCGCGCTCGTGCTGGAGCCGAAGGTGCTCCTGCTCGACGAGCCGCTCGGGGCGCTCGACCTGCGCGTGCGCAAAGAGCTCCAGATCGAGCTGAAACGGATCCAGGCGACGGTCGGCATCACCTACGTCTACGTGACGCACGACCAGGAGGAGGCGCTCGCGATGTCGGACCGGGTCGCGGTGATGCACGGCGGCCGGATCGAGCAGCTCGGGCAGCCGCAAGAGATCTACGACGCACCGGCGACGCGCTTCGTGGCGCAGTTCATCGGCGAGACGAACTTCCTCGCCGAGGTCGTGAAGGCCTCCGCGGAGTGGAAGCTCGGCGACCCGTTCGACGACGACACCCTCGTCGGGCCGATGAACAACGAGCCGACGGCGGCGAAGATGGACGCACACGTCGAGGACGCGATCGCGAAAGGCGCGGAGGTCGTTCTCGGCGGCAGCCGGGAGTCGGGCCGGCCAACCGACCTCTACTACCAGCCGACCGTGCTGACGAACGTTGCCGTCGAGACGCTGATCAACCGCGACGAGACGTTCGGGCCGATCGTGCCGCTGATCCTCGTCGACGGAGACGACCACGCGCTCGCGGTGGCGAACGACTCGCACCTCGGCCTCCAGGCGGCCGTCTACACGAAGAGCCTCAAGCGGGCCTTCCGCTACCTCGACGCCCTCCAGGTGGGGAACGTCGTCGTCAACGACTCGACCGACTACTGGGAGGCCCACGAGCCGTTCGGGGGCGCCTCGGGAACACGGAGCGGTTGGGGACGGATCGGGGGCCGCTATACGATGCTCGACATGACCGACTTGAAGACGGTCGTTCTCGATGTCGGCGGGCTGGATTGAAGCTCGCGGCCTCAATGGTCGCGCTCGTGTGTCTCGGTCTGGCCGGCGCGGCCGGCGCGCAGACCGACGCAAACGGGATTCCCGCCTACGTGGACGGCTACGCGAACTGGCCGAAGCTGAACCGCGTTCCGATCAAGGGCGGCTCCCCGGCCCACCAGGGGACGAAGAACGTCTACGTGAGCAAGCGAAAGACCGGCGCCCGCTATCCCGTCGGCGCGATCGTCGTCAAGACGGCGACGCCGCCCGGCAAGAGGTGGCTTTCGCTCGTCGCGACGATGCGGAGGATCAAGGGGAGCGCGAACGGCGGCTGGCGCTGGGAGGAGTTCACGCGCGCGTCGCCGACGGCGCGGTTCACGAAGGTCGGCTTTCCGGAATCCGGCTGCGCCGCCTGCCACTCTCAGGTCAGGACGAACGACTACGTCTTCACGCGGAGATAAGCAGCCGCTCCAGAGTCGGTTCGAGGTTGAGCGAGTCGCGTAGCTCCTCGTAGGCCCGCCGCGACTCCGCGCCGGCCGCCGAGCCCTTGACCGCACGGATGAGGACGTTCTTCGCCGTGTGCTCGAGCGAGATGAACTCGACCAGTTGCGCGCGGTAGCCGTGCAGCTCGAGCAACTGCGCTCGCAACGTGTCGGTGACGAGCGCGGCGAAGCGCTCTTTCGCAAGTCCGTGCCGCAAGAGCGGCGCGAGCACCGAGCTCTCGATCTGGCGGTAGGCCTCTTTCTGGCAGCACGGAACGGCGAGGATCGCATCGGCTCTCCAGCGCACGGCCTGCGCGAGCGCGTCGTCCGTGGCCGTGTCGCAAGCGTGCAGGCTGATGACCAAGTCGACCTCGCCGGCCGCGTCGAAGCCCGCGATCTCGCCACGCTCGAAGCGCAACCCGGTCGCCCCCGACCGTTCGGCGAGCGCCGAGCAGGCCGCGATCACGTCCTCCTTCACGTCGAGCCCGACGATCTCGACCTCGCGGCCGCGCAACTCGGTCAGCAGGTGATGGACGGCGAAGGTGAGGTACGACTTGCCGCAGCCGAAGTCGACGATCCTCAGCCTCCCCTCCCGCTTCAGCGAGGGGACGACGTCGTCGACGAGTTCGAGGAAGCGGTTGACCTGGCGGAACTTGTCGTAGCTCTGCTTGCGCACCTTCCCGTCAGGCGTCATCACCCCGAGGTCGACGAGGAACGGGACTGGAGTCCCCTCCTCGAGCAGGTAGTGCTTGCGCCGGTCGTGCTCGCGGCTCGCGACCGGACGTGTCGGCGGACGGCGCAGGACCTTCTCCCCCAGCACCTGCCAGTCGGCCTCGGGGGTCTGCAGCAACCCTTGGCCGTAGTCGGCGAGGAGGAGGCCGAGCCGCTCGCGCGCCTCGTCGCCGTCGAGGTTCTCGTGCGTCGTCCGGTCGGCGAGGTGGGTCGTGAAGCGGAAGGCTGGCTGGCCGCGCAGGTCGACCGGATCGACGGTGACCTTGGCGGGCAACTCCTGCGAGCGTGGCTTCGACAGCACCGCACGCGTGAGCGAGGGCTCGTCGAAGAGACGGGTGAGAAGCTCGTCCGTTTCGGGCATGTCCACATCATGGGCCTTACGACCGCAGCCGGACCGTTCGGCCCGAAGCCGCGAGGCCGCTTCGACTTCGATCCGCCCGACCGCGTCCGCTACGTCGAGCCGACGGCGAAGCACGTCCGGGCGGAGAAGAACGGCGCCACGGTCGCCGACAGCCGGCGCGTGCAGCTCTTCTGGTCGACCGGCAAGCAGCCGCAGTATGCGTTTCCCGTCGAGGACGTGACGCTGGCCGGCACGCCGGTTCCCGATCTCGACGGGTACGTCAGCTTCCCGTGGGAGGAGATCGACGCGTGGTACGAGGAGGACGAACAGGTCTTCGTGCACGTCCGCGACCCGTACAGCCGGATCGACGTACTCGAGACGACCAGTCACGTCGCCGTCGCCGTCGACGGCGAGACTCTCGCCGAGGGCACGCCGCGGATCCTGTTCGAGACCGGCCTGCCGCCGCGGTACTACTTCGACCCGGCCGACGTCCGCCTCGACCTGATGACGCCGAGCGAGACGGAGAGCGGCTGACCCTACAAGGGCACGGCCAGGTACTGGTCGTACGGCGAGCACGAGGACATTGCCTGGGCCTACGACGAGCCGCGCCGGGACGGCGAGCGCGTCCAGGGGCGGATCGCGTTCTTCAACGAGCGCACGGAGATCGAGGTCACAGACCCGCCGCTTCAACAAGCTTGAGCCAGACCTCGCTGCGGGTAGGAAAGGACGGCACCGCGTGCGACACCTGCTCGAGTGTCAGCTTGCAAACGACCGCGATCGAGGCGGCGTGGAGGAATTCCGCGACCTCCGTCCCGGTGAACGTGGCACCGACGATGACACCGCCCTCATCGACGACGAGCCGCGAGGTACCGGGCGTGTTGCGGCCGACGAAGCTGGCGCCGGCGTTGGCGCTCGTCTCGACATCGAGCGCGCGCGCGTCGGTTCCCGCTTCCTGCGCCGAGGCAAGCGTGTGGCCGACGGCGGCGACCTGAGGGTCGGTGAAGATGACGCGCGGCGAGAGCGGCCCGTCGACGACGAGTCTCGCGTCCTTGCCGAGGATCACGTCAGCGGCAATGCGGGCCTGGTACTTGCCCATGTGAGTGAGGAGCGCCCGGCCGTTCGCATCGCCGATCGCGTAGAGCCAGTCGTGCGCCGGTGAGCGCAGGTCGGTTCCAACCTCGACCGACTTTCCGGGCTCGAGGCCGATCGTCTCGAGTCCGAGATCGCCGGTAACCGGCTTCCTTCCGACTGCGACGAGAAGCTCGGCGCCGCTCGCGCTCGTCCCGTCCTCGAGCTCGACGCTGGCGTCGCCGTTCCGCGACACCGAGACCGCCTTCTTCCCCAGGTGGATCTCGACGCCCGCCTCGCGGAGCGCCGCCTCCACCTGTTCCGAGGCGAACGACTCCTCGCGCCCGATCAGGCGTGGGATTCCTTCGACCACGCTGACGCGGCTCCCGAGCGAAGCCCACGCCTGCGCGAGCTCGACGCCGACAACCCCGCCGCCGAGGATGACGAGACTCTCCGGCGCTTGCTTCGCCGTCGTCGCCTCCCGGTTACCCCACGGCCGTGCGTCCGCGAGCCCCGGGATCGGTGGGAACACGGCCCCGCTCCCCGTCGCGACGATGACCGCCGTCCGCGCGCCGAGCGTCTCCTCGCCTACGACGACGCGGCGCTCACCGTCGAGCCGGCCATGCCCGCGCACGAGCGTGACGCCGCGCTCCTCGAGCCACGGCAGCTGGCCCGAGTCGTCGAGCTCGTGGATCACCTCGTCGCGTCGCGCGAGCACGGCGGGAACGTCGAGCCCGGTCGCGCGCACGCCGGGCACGCGGCCGACCTCGCGCAGCAACTCGCCCGGCCGCAGCAGCGCCTTCGAGGGCATGCAGGCGTAGAAGGAGCACTCGCCGCCGACGAGCTCCTGCTCGACGAGCGCGACCTCGATCCCGGCTGCGCCGAGCCGTCCGGCGGCGACCTCGCCCGCCGGGCCGGCTCCGATCACGAT
>JALYRA010000105.1 GCA_030855545.1 Actinomycetota bacterium
CGCGACCGCAGACGGACGGCGGTCGGCGCGGTCGGCCGCGCGGGCGCGATCGCGGCCGCCGGGGCTCTGGCCTTCGCTCTGGCCGGCGCCACGGACATCGCGCCGAGTACGCCGCCGGAGCCTCTCATCGCTCTGATCGTGCCGCGCCGGCCCGTTCCGGGCCTGGGCGATCCGCTTATCACCGCCCTCGCCGACGGGCTTCATCGCTCGGAGCGCGACTTCGACGTCGAAACGACGACAATCATCCTCGCGGAGAACGATCCCAGCGCGGAGGAGGTCGCACAAGTCTCCACTCGCCTCCGTCAGGACGACTACGGCTTGGTCATTTTCTTCGGCTTCTCGACGGCGGAGGTGCTCGCCCCCACGCTGGCGGACCTGCCGAACACGCACGTCGTACTGCTCGACGCCTCCGCCCGCTGGACCCGCTTCGACGAACTGCCGAGGGCGACGGGCCTGCGGTTCGCCGACGAGCAGGCCGGGTATCTCGTCGGCTACCTCAGCGGGCTGATGGAGGCGCGCAACGGCCCGCGACTCAACCGACAGCGCGTCGTCTCGGCGATCGGTGGCGTTCAGGGGGTGCCGGCCGTCGACGAGCTCATGCGCGGATTCGCCCGCGGCGCCGAGCGCGCGCTGCCAGGCGTCACGATCCTCAGCGCCTACTCCGACGATTTCGGCGATCGGTCGAGCTGCGAGGCGATCGCGAACGAGCACATCGACGCGGGCGCCGACATCGTCTTCAGCGCGGCAGGCGCGTGCAGCCTCGGCGCGCTCTCCGCGGCCGCGATCCGTGGCGTCTGGGGGATCGGGGTCGACGGCAACCGCTCGTATCTCGGAGACCACATCCTCGCCTCCGCCGAGAAGCAGCTCGACGAATCCGTTGTCGTGGCCGTCCGTTCATTCGTCCAGGGAACCCTCCCTGCGGGGAAGGACGTCATCCTCGGCCTCGACGACGATGCCGTCGGGATCACCGGAATCAGTCCGGAGGTACCGGACGCGATCAGACAGGAGGTCGGGCGTGCAGCCGCGGACCTTCGCCAGGGTCGCGAGCCCTAGCGGCTCGCCGTCGCGACCGCCTCGGCGCGCTCGAACACGAGCTCGCCGTTCTGCGCGTCGATCCGGATCGTGTCCCCGTCGGCGAACTCCGCGGCCAGCAGACGAGACGCGAGCGGGTTCTCGACCAGGCGCTGGATCGCGCGCTTCAGCGGACGCGCGCCGAAGGTCGGATCCCAGCCGACCTCCGCCAGCGCCTCCTTTGCCGCCTCCGTCACCTCGAGCGAGATCCGACGCTCGGCGAGCCGCCCGCGCAGCCGCTCGAGCTGGAGCACGGCAACGTCGGCGAGCTGATCGCGCGAGAGCGGCTCGAACTGGACGATCTCGTCGATCCGGTTCAGGAACTCAGGCCGGAAATGCTCGCGCATCTGGTCGGGCGAGCGAACGTTGGAGGTCATGATCAGGACGGTGTTGCGGAAGTCGACGGTGCGGCCCTGACCGTCCGTCAACCGCCCGTCGTCGAGAACCTGCAGGAGCACGTCGAAGACCTCCGCGTGCGCCTTCTCGATCTCGTCGAGGAGAACGACGGAGTAGGGCCGGCGGCGGACGGCCTCGGTGAGCTGCCCGCCCTCCTCGTAGCCGACGTACCCCGGCGGGGCGCCGACGAGGCGCGAGACGGTGTGCCGCTCCTGGTACTCCGACATGTCGAGCCGGATCATCGCTCGCTCGTCGTCGAACATGAACTCGGCAAGTGCCCGCGCCAGCTCGGTCTTGCCGACGCCGGTCGGACCGAGAAAGACGAACGACCCGATCGGCCGGTTCGGATCCTGCAAACCCGAGCGGGCGCGGCGGAGCGCGTTGGAGACGGCCTCGACGGCGGGGTACTGGCCGATCACGCGGCGGTGGAGGCGCTCCTCCATGTGGATCAGCTTCTCGGTCTCGCCTTCGAGGAGCCGCGTGACGGGGATGCCGGTCCAGGCGCCTACGACCGCCGCGACGTCGTCCTCGTCGACCTCCTCCTTCACCATGGGGTCGGCGGGCCCCGTGCGGTTGGCCAGCTCCCGCTCGAGGGCGGGCAGCTCGCCGTAGCGGATTTCGGCGACGCGCTGCAGGTCGCCCGCGCGCTCCGCGCGCTCGGCCTCCATCCGCAGCTCGCCGATCCGCCGCGTCGCCTCCTTCACACGGTCGAGCGCGCCCTTCTCGTCCTGCCAGCGCGCAGCCAGCGCGTCACGGCGCTCACGCACGTCGGCGAGCTGGCGCTCGAGCGGCTCACGCACCTCGTCCGACTCCTTCCCCGTCGCCGCGAGCTCGATCTCCAGCTGCCGCACGGCCCTGTCGGCCTGGTCGAGCTCGAGCGGCGAGCTGTCGATCTCCATCCGCAATCGCGACGCCGCCTCGTCGATCAGGTCGATCGCCTTGTCCGGCAGCCGGCGATCGGAGATGTAGCGGTCGGAGAGGACCGCCGCCGCCACGAGCGCAGCGTCGCGCACGCGCACGCCATGATGCGCCTCGTAGCGTTCTTTGAGGCCGC
>JALYRA010000166.1 GCA_030855545.1 Actinomycetota bacterium
TCCTGATCGGAGCGGTCGTTCTCGCGGCCGGCGCGGCGAGCCGGTTCGGATCGCCGAAGCAGCGCCTGCTCCTCCCCACGGTGCTCGAGCAGCTGCACGGGCTCGATCAGGTCGTCGTCGTCGCCGGCGCGTATCCCCTCGAGGGGGCGATCGACTGCCCCGACTGGGAGAAAGGCCCCGGGGCCTCGCTCCGCTGCGGGCTTGCGGCGCTCGGCGCGCAGGTCGAGGCCGCCGTCGTCGTGCTCGCCGACGGGCCCGATCTCTCGCCCGAGGCGATCGAGCGCATCGTCGCCGCCTGGCGCGAGACGGGGACGCAGATCGTCGCAGCGAGCTACGGCGGCGACCGAGGCCATCCGCTCCTGGTCGCACGCGAGTCGTGGGGCGAGATCCCGGACGAGGGCCTGCGCGCCACCCGCCCGCTGCTCGTCCCGTGCGACGACCTCGGAGCGCCCGGCGACGTCGATTACGCCAAGGATCTTCCGGAAGGGTTCAGGAGGGGTGCCGACGAACCGATGTAGGTGGCAGTGGAACTCGCTCACCCCGTCCCGCGGGCCCTCGAGCTCGCCTCCAACCGCAGCGCCCTCGCCTCGGCGCGGCTTCAGCGCCGTCTCACCGTCGAGGAGGCAGCGAAGCGCGCCGGTCTGACGCCCGATCAGGTGGAGTGGCTCGAGGAAGGCCGCGTCTACCGCTTCCCCTCCAGCGAGCACGCGATCGAAGCGACGCTGCTGCTCGCGTCCGCGCTCGAGATCGGCCGCCGCGAGGCACGGGTGCTCGCCGGCTTGCCGACGCCGCCGCTCGGCCTCGACGTCAATCCAGCCGCACGCCTCGTGGGAGTCGCCGCCCTCTCGGCTGCGCTGATGGCGCTCGTCTCGTTCGTCCTCGTTCCTGCGCTCACAGGTCCGCCGGCGCCGACCGTCGATCCGGTCGTCGCGCAGGCCGCCTCGCTGCCGAAGCCGTGGAAGATCCAGGTCGACGTGCTGAACGGCGCCGGCGACATCGAGTGGACGCGACAGGTCGGAAGCCGCGTGCAGTCGCTCGCCTACACCGTCAAGAAGGTCGGCCGCGCAGACCGGTTCGACTACCCGCGGAGCAGCGTCTACTACGCACCCGGCGGACGCCTCGTCGCAATTCGGCTCGCACGGCAGCTCGGCTTCGTCACGCGCCCCCTCCCCGGGGGCACGAACCCGAACCGGCTCGTCGTGATCGTCGGCCCGCGGCGCGGGCTCGGCTAGCTCCGCTAGAGACCGTCGGCCGTGGGGCCGCGGAGCTCGGCGAGCTTCGCGAGCAGGCCCGCGGGCATCCGCTCGCTCGCGGAGACGCGAATGTAGCGGCGCAGCGTCTGCTCGAAGCGGTAGCGGCGGCGGCAGTAGTCGCACCGGTCGAGGTGGCCTTCCGCGATCAGGACTTCCTCACTCTGGAGGTCGCGGTCGAGATAGCCCTGGAGCAGCTCCTCGCATTTCTCGCAGTCGGCGTCGTGGCTCATGTGATGCTCTCCTCCGCGAGATTCTTCTTGAGGATACGGCGTCCGCGGTGCAGGCGCGACATCACAGTACCGATCGGGATGTCGAGGATCTGCGCCGCGTCCGCGTAGCTGAACTCACCGAGGTCGACGAGGACAACGACATCCCGGAAGTCGTGCGGCAGATCCGCGAGCGCGTTTACGACTCCACCTTGCGAAAGCCGCTCGACGACCTGATCCTGTTCGAGCGCCTGTTCCCCTCCCACGGCAGCGAGACGGTTCGCGAGGTAGTAGTCGCTCTCCTCCAATGGCTGGAGATCGGGTGTGCGCTGGATCTTGCGGCCACGGTCGGTGTTCAGGTTGGTCAGAATTCGCAGCAGCCAGGCGCGCATGTTCGTGCCCGGCGCGAACGACCTCCAGCTGCGGAACGCTCTCGCGTAGGTGTCCTGTACCAACTCCTCGGCCTCCTCCCGCGTGCCGACCATGCGACGCGCGACCCGGTAGACCTGGTCGGCGAGCTCCAGCGCCTCCTCCTCGAAGCGAACGAGCTCGCGGGCTTCCTTGGCGATCCGCCGCCCGGCGTCTGCTTCCGATTCGGCTGCGCCGGACTCACTCATCCGGCCACCCTAATCAAATCGACCTACGCGGTGATCCAACGCCTCGCGCGGCGCGCCTATTCCCCTTGAACGGCCTGTAGCTCGGGGAAACCGCCGCGTTTCAGGGTCTCGACGATCGCGTCGCGGCTCGTCACCTCGTCGTCCCAGGCGAGCGCGACGAGCC
>JALYRA010000217.1 GCA_030855545.1 Actinomycetota bacterium
GTCCTCTCGGGAGCGCTCGGTCTCTACGAGCTGTGGCGCATTCTCCGCACTCCAGGTGACCTCTAGCCGAGTTCGATCTAGGCGATCTTGTCGCTGGAGCCGACTCGCTCGATCACGACCTGCGGAACGCGCGCGCGCGGGCTCAGCCGCAGGCACATCCGCACGACCTCGGCGCAGTCCTCCGGCTGGATCATCTCGTCGCCCGGAAGGCCGGCGAACTCGGCCATCGGCGTGTCGACGAAACCCGGGCAGATCGCGATCGCGCGAACGCCGTCCTCGTCGAGGTCGGCGTTGAGCGAGTGGGTGACCGAGATCACGGCGGCTTTCGTCGCCGCGTAGACCGGAAGGATCGGTACCGGCTGCGTGCCTGCTATCGACGCCAGGTTGACGATCCAGCCCTTCGTCTTCCGTAGGTGCGGGATGGCAGCCTGTGTGACGAGCAGGAGGCCGCGCAGGTTGATGCTCAGCTGGCGGTCGAGGTGCTTCACTTGCATTTCCTCGACGCGGCCGGCGATCCCGATGCCGGCCGAGTTGACGAGCAGATCGAGGCCGCCGACCCGATCGACGTGCTCTCGCACGACGCGCTCGCAGTCCTCCTCGTTCGACACGTCGGCCGCGATCGCATGGGCTCCCAGCTCAGTAGCTGCGGCCTCGACCTTCTCGGCCGTGCGCGAGGCAAGTGTCAGATCGAAGCCCTCGTCGCGGAGCATTCGGGCGATAGCAAGCCCGATGCCCGACGACCCCCCGGTGATGAGCGCAGACGCCATTGGTTTCGACTATCTCAGAAACGTGCAAGGAGTCAGTGACAGGATGGCGAACTGAGGCGCGAATCCTCAGGCTCCTCCTCTCCCCTGAGGCGACGGCGGCTCCCCGGCCGCCGTCGCGTATTTTGGGGGCATGACTGTAAGCCTCACCTCTCTCGCGCCAAGCGGCGGCTGCGCGGCGAAGTACTCTGCGGCACGGCTGGAAGAGCTCTTGAAGGGGTTCGTGCCGGCGGAGGCCGAGAACCTGCTTGTCGGCCTCTCGCCCGCCGACGACGCCGTCGTCTACAAGCTCGACGAGGAGCGGGCGCTCGTCTTCACGCTCGACTTCTTCCCCCCGCTCGTCGACGACCCGGCCCTGTTCGGCCGGATCGCGGCCACGAACGCGCTCAACGACGTCTTCGCGATGGGCGGCTTGCCATTGCTCGCGCTCTCGATCGCCGCCTTCCCCGAGAGCCTCCCGAACGAGACGCTCGCAGCGATCTTCGGCGCGGCCGACGAGCAGGTGCGCGCGGCGGGGGCGATTCTCGCCGGCGGCCACACGCTGCGGGACGACGAGCCGAAGTACGGCCTCGCAGTGGTCGGCACCGTCCACCCTGACCGCTTCTGGCCGAAGAGCGGCGCCCGGCCCGGCGACGCGCTCCTGCTGACGAAGCCGCTCGGGACCGGCATGCTCCTCCACGCTGCGCGGGAAGGCCGCCGCCACGAGGAAGGACTTGCAGCGGCGATGCAGTCCATGGCGACTCTCAGCCGCGACGCGGCCGACGCGCTCCGGCCGTTCCAGCCGAACGCCGTCACCGACGTGACGGGCTTCGGTCTCCTCGGCCACGCGCACGAGATGGCCGAGCGAAGCGGTGTCCGGATCGCACTCGACGCAGAGGCGCTGCCGCTCTTCCCCGGCGCGCGCGAGCAGGCGGCGGCCGGGATCCGCACCGGTGGGGACAGCCGCAACCGCGCCTTCGCGGCGGCTCACGTCGAGTCTGCGAGCGTGCCGGATGACCTCGTTGCGCTCTCCTACGACCCGCAGACCTCGGGAGGCCTCCTGATCTCACTGCCGGCCGATAAGGCGCCGGTACTCGAAGCGACATTCGCGGCGAGCGGCCTCTTCCTCGCCCGCATCGGCCGCGTGGTCGAGGGTGGAGGCGTCGCCCTCGCGTGACGGCGCTGCGGTACGCGAAGCTGGCGGTCGCCTCGGCCGTCTCGCTCTACGTGATCGTCCTCACCGGCGCCGCGGTGCGGCTGACCGGATCCGGTCTTGCCTGCGAGTCGTGGCCGGGCTGCCAGGAAGGCGCCTTCTTCCCGGCGTTCAACGAGCACTCGACGATCGAGTTCGGGAACCGGGTCGTCGCGCTCGCCCCGATCGGTCTCTCCCTCGCCGCCTGGATCTTCGCTCACAAGACGCCTGGGCTCGGGCGCTGGGTGAAATGGCTCGCCGCGATCACGTTCATCGGCACGATCGCGCAGGCGCCGCTCGGCCTGCTCACGATCCGGCTCGACCTGCATCCGCTGATGGTCGGCACGCACTTCCTGCTCGCGTTCGTGGTGCTGGCGACCGCAGTGATCGTTGCGGTCGAGGCCTGGGGCAACGCCCGCGGCCGCGATCCGTCTCCGGCGCCGGCCTGGCTCAAGATCGCCGGTCTCGTTCTGGCGCTCGCCTGCGGGATCCTCGTCGTCACCGGCACGCTCTCGACCGCGGCCGGCCCGCATCCCGGCGACAGCGCCGAGATCGACCGCTTCTGGAACCTGCTCGACGCCGTCTACATCCACGTTCGAGCCACTGCGGCGTTCGGCATCTGCTTCGTGCTCCTGCTCGCGTGGCTCGCCCGCAACCGAGATCGAGCCGGCGTCCTCGGGCCGGGCGCCGTGATCCTGCTCGGGCTCCTGCTGGCGCAGATGGCCGTCGGGGAGCTCCAGTTCCGCAATCAGCTCCCGTGGTGGCTCGTGCTGATCCATGTCGGCCTGGCTGCGCTCGTTTGGGCCTGGACCGTCGGCCTGGTCACGGCCATGTGGCGAACGCCCCGTAAACTGAGTCGATGAGCGAGCTGCGGATGGTCGGCAAGCCTGCGCTCCAGCGACCGGTGCTGATCGCCGCGTTTCGGGGCTGGAACGACGGCGGCCAGGGAGCGACGCTTGCCGCGGGCTACCTCGCGCGGGTGTGGGAGGCAGAGCGATTCGCCGACATCGACCCCGAGGGTTTCGTCGACTTCCAGGCGAACCGCCCCCATGTCTCGCTCGACGAAGGGATGACGCGCCGGATCGAGTGGCCGGAGAATGCCTTCTACCACGCGCGCATCCCCGGCACCGACCGCGACGCGGTGCTCTTGCTGGGCGTCGAGCCGAGCCTTCGCTGGAAGACATTTTCCAGGCTCGTGATCGACCTCGCCCGCGACCTCGACGTCGAGCTCCTGATCACGCTCGGCTCGCTGCTCGCCGACGTGCCGCACACCCGAGCCGCGCCGGTCACTGGCGCCGCCAGCGATCCCGTGCTCGTCGAGAGCCTCGGGCTCCAGCACTCGCGCTACGAGGGGCCGACCGGAATCGTCGGCGTGCTCCAGGACGTGTGCCGGAGCGAGGGCCTTTCCGCCGCGAGCCTGTGGGCAGCCGTACCGCACTACGTCTCCCTCGCGCCGAGCCCACGCGCTGCGCGCGCGCTCTGCGACCGGCTCGCCCAGCTGCTCGACGTCCCGATCGACACGACCGAGCTCGCTGAAGCGGAGGAGTCGTACGCCGAGCAAGTCACGGACGCCGTCTCGACCGACGACGAGACCGCGGCGTACGTGGCCGAGCTCGAGCGGCGCACCGACGAGCTCGACCTGGAGGAACACGAGGATCTTCCCTCTGGCGACACGCTCGCCGCCGAGTTGACGCGGTTCCTGCGCGAGCGTGACGCCGAGAACGGCGACGACGCGCCGCGCGCGCAGTGACCTCTAGCCGAACGTGAAGGCGTAAGCCGAGACGCCCGGGGTGAAGCGAAGCTCGAGCAAGTGGTCGCCCTTCCGGGGCCGCTCGACCAGGGTGTAGAGCTTGTCGCCGTTCACTTGGACGGTGCGCTCGGGCTTCCCGTCGACGAGCACCTCGACCGAGCCGGAACCGGTCAGGACGAGGAAGACGTCCCGGCCGCGATAGTCGAGCCGCAGACGAGCGCCGCGTCCGGCCACTGAACGTTCATCCTCGACCTTCCAGCGGCCGCCGAACGCGAGCTCGTTGTCGGCGAGCTTGGCGGGCAGGCGGTAGTCGCGCTCGAGATCGGGCGCCGCCGGTACGCCTCCATTCCGCTCCATCCGCTTGTAACCGAGATAGGTCTCAGGGGTGACCGCGCCGCGCACCTCGTCCTCCCCGAGCGTCGAGGCGGCGGGCGCATCCTCCCCGAGCAGTGTCCGGATCGCCTCCTCCGTCTCGGCGTAGTCGCCCTCGCCGAAGTGGTAGTAGCGGACGTGCCCGTCCTTGTCGATCAGGTACTTCGCGGGCCAGTACTGGTTGTTCCACGCGCGCCACGTCGCGAAGTCGTTGTCGATCGCGATCGGCCAGCGGACCTCGAGATCCTCCGCGTTCTCGCGCACGTTGGTGACGACGCGCTCGAACGCGAACTCAGGCGCGTGCACGCCGACGATCGTCAAGCCCGCGTTCTCGTAGCGCTGGTGCCACTCGCGGAGCCACGGCAGCGTCCGCACGCAGTTGATGCATGAGTACGTCCAGAAGTCGATCAGGACGACGCGGCCCTTCAGCCCGTCGAGCGTCAGCGGCTCGGAGTTGAGCCAGCCGCTGAGACCGCGGAACTCGGGCGCCGCGCCGTAGTCGCTCAGCTCGCCTTCCCCGCCGCCCTCCGCCGCCTGAGGATCGCGGCTGCCGGTGCCACCCTCCGCCGCCTGAGGATCGCGGCTGCCGGTGAGCTCGCGGAGCTCCCGCTTCGCCGCCTCAGACCGCTCGAAGCGCTCCTGCAACGACTCCGTGTAGCCCGGCAGCCACGTCTGGAGCTCGCGGTCGACGCCGAGCGCGATCGCGAGCGCGGCCGCGCCGACAAGAACGCCGGAGACGCGGCGGATCGTCTCGGCGTTCGTGCGGACACGCCGGGCAGCCCGCTGGCCCGCCAGCGCGATCGCGAGCATCGGCAGAGCCGCGCCGAGCGCGTACGCGAGGGTGAGCGCCAACGTCTCGAAGCCGAACTCGCGATTCGCCGCAAGCACCGTCACGGCGGCGAGCACCGGTCCCGCGCACGGAACGAAGACGAGGCCGAGGCTCGCGCCGAGCAGGAAGCCGCCGCCCTTGTCGCCGCCGCTTCGTCGGGTCAGGAACTGGAGCGGCCGCGCGAGCCACTCGCCGACCTGCGGTACGAGCAGGGTGATCGCCACGAGGAAGAGGAGCGCGATCGCGAGGTTGCGCAGCACGTCCTGCGGCAGTCCGAGCAAGTCGAGCAGCCAGGCGGCAAAGA
>JALYRA010000201.1 GCA_030855545.1 Actinomycetota bacterium
GTGCAGCGTCGGGAGCTCGCGCGCGGTCGCGACGAGCACGCGTGCGCGCCTCGCCTGACGGACGGCCTCCGCGTCGCCGGCGGTGAAGTAGACGCCGTCGACCTGGTCGAGCTCCTCCCAGGGCAACGTTCCCTCGCCGCCCTTCGGATGCGGCTTGTCCCCGATCACCGTGATCGTCCGCTCGCCGACCTCGTCCACGTAGACGAAGCCGCGGCGCTGCGCGCTCTCGCTCGGCGGCGAATGGACGCGCACGCCCGCAGCTTCGAGCCTCACCCGAGCCTCGGCGCCGCGTTCGTCGCCGCCGAGCTGGCAGTAGAGCGCCGCCTTCCCAACGAGCCGGGCAAGCTCGACCGCTGCAACCCCGCCGCCGCCGGCCGGCTCCGACCAGGTCTCGGTGGACGCCACGATCTCGCCGGGCCGCGGCACGGCTTCGACCCGGAGGAACTCGATCCACTCGACGTGCCCGACGACAGCAACGTTCATGGGCCAACTCTCACAGATGGAGCCCGCCTCGCGTTTCAGGGGATGATGGAAAGAGTGGCCACAATTCCGCCCTTCGAGCGCTTCTACGCGGAGCAGCGCGACCTCGTCTTCGGCTTCCTCAGCCGCAGACTCGGCCGCCAGGCCGCGGAGGACGCCTATCAGGAAACATTTCTGCGCGCGCTTCGCGCCTACGACAGGCTCGAGCACGGCGAGCATCTCCGCGCCTGGGTGCTGACGATCGCAGCACGACTTGCGATCGACACAAGCCGGCGCGCGAAGCCTGTCTCGCATGAGTTGCCCGAGTTGCCCGTCGAGGACGGCCGTCCCGCCTACGCCCAGATCGAGCACCTCGCCGACGGCCTGCCTCCGACCGAACGCGCCGCCGTCGTGCTCCGCTACGCCTATGACCTTCCCTACGACGACATCGCGGTCGTGCTCGGCTCCAGTCCCGAAGCTGCCCGTCAGGCCGCGTCGTCTGGAGTCCGCCGACTACGTTCTGAGAGGACTCGCACATGACCGTCTCGCCCGATCTCGACCGCCGCTTCCGCGACGCCGCCGCGACCGAAGGTCTGCTCGACGTCGGCTTCGACGTCGTCGAGTCCCCGATCGGCCCGCTCCTCGTCGCCGCGACCGGCCGCGGTCTCACCCGCATCTACTTCGACGCCGAGCCCGAGCTCCACCTCGAGCGTTTCGCCAAGACGTACGGGCCACGCGTGCTCCGCTCGGCGACGACGGTCGACGCGGCACGCCGCCAGCTCGACGAGTACTTCGCCGGCGCCCGCGACGTGTTCTCCCTCGACGTCGACCTGCGCGGTGCCGCTCCCTTCGCCGAGCAGGTGCTCGGCGAGCTCGCCCGCGTGCCCTACGGGCAGACGACGACGTACGGCACCCTCGCCGCCAAGGTCGGCGCTCCGCGCGCGGCTCGCGCCGTCGGGATGGTGATGAACCGCAACCCGATCCCGATCGTGCTCCCCTGCCATCGCGTCGTCGGCGCGAACGGCAGCCTGACCGGCTACGCCGGCGGCCTGCACGTCAAGGAGAAGCTGCTCCAGCTCGAGGGGGCGCTGCTCTAGGAAGCCAACACATGCAGGAGCCCACGCATGATCAGTCGACGAGCTTGTAGCCCACCCCCCAGACGTTGACGACGAAGCGGTCGTCCGGGGCTTGCGCCAGCTTCTGCCGCAGGCGGGAGACGTGGGAATCCAGCGTGCGGGTTCGCGTGAACGACCGGTACCCCCAGACGTCCCGCAGTAACTCATCCTTCGTGAAGACGCGATAGGGCTCGTCCGCCAGGGCGGAGAGGAGCTCGAACTCCTTGCCCGCGAGATGAACGGCGGCGCCGCGCACGGCGACGACGCGGGCAAGGCGGTCGATCGTCAGGTCGCCGACCTCGACGATCTCCGACACAGGTGGTGACGAGCGCCGCAGGACGGCACGGATTCGCGCGAGCAGCTCGTCATAGACGACGGGCCGGTGCACGTAGTCGTCGGCGCCTTTCTGAAAGGCTCGCACGCGGTCAACTGCATCGGCCTCCGCGGGGCCCAGCACGATTACAGGCACGTCTCGGTTCCAGGTCCGTCCTGGTTCCCCCTCGCGGAGCCGCGAACAGAGGTCGAGCTCCGAGCAGAGAACGAGATCGGGGCGTGTGCGTTCGGCGAGCGCAAGCGCCTCGCCGCCGAACGCCGCCTGGAGGACGTGAAATCCGTCGCTTTGCAGATGCCGTTCGAGGTACCCCCTGATCGCGGGTTCCGGCTCTGCCAGCAGCAGCGCGGCTGTCATGCTTCCGAACCTAGCAACGGTTTCCGGAGCCCGATAGATGTCCTTTCCAACGATTTTGCGACGTTCGCTCCCCAGCTGTCTGCTCTGGGCAGTGCCGCTTGCAGTCGTCGCTTCCGGCCCTTGGCAGCGGCACGCGCCGCTTCCCGAGCCGCGGACGGAAGTCGCCGCCGCGGTCGCGCGCGGCGAGATCGTCACCGTTGGCGGCTTCACCGCGAGCGGCGGCAACTCCGCACGCGTCGACGTCTACTCGATCGCCGGCAACCGCTGGCGGCGGGTGGCCGATCTCCCAGTCGCGGTCGACCACGCCGCGGCGGCGAGCGTCAACGGCACCGTCTACGTCGTCGGCGGCTACGGCGGCGCCCGGCGCCCGCTGAAGACCGCCTTCGCCCT
>JALYRA010000202.1 GCA_030855545.1 Actinomycetota bacterium
CGATCTGGGCGAAGCGGTGCACCTTGCCGGCGCCGGCGCAGTCGAGCAGCGCGAGCCAGGAGCGGGCGTAGGGGAGAGTCGTGCCACCGCCCACGGTGCCGACCTCGAGCCCCGGGAAGCGGATCGCGGCGTGCAGGCCGCCGTCCTCGGTGCGTCGCGCCGTCCCGTGCGCCATCGAGCTCGTGCCGACCATGCCGAGGTCCTGGCCGGTGCAGGCGAAGATCGCGGCGATCGCCGAGGCGGGCGTGAACGCGACGGATTGCATCCCCGACGCGACGGCGCCGTGCGTTCCGGCCCAGGAGAGATCGAGCAGGTCGTCGACGGTCGTCCGCAGCACCCGCCGCACCGTCTCGGCGTCCAGCGTCGCCTCGGCGAGGACGGTCTTGCCGTGCCCGGACTGGAAGTACTCGTAGGACGGCTTCTTGTCGCCGCCCATGTTCGCTTCGAGGATCGCGCGCTCGGGGTTCACGGGCGCCTGCTGCATCACGTAGCCCATGTTCAGCGCGTAGCTGTTGCGGGTCATCATGTTCGGCCCGCAGGCGTCGCCGGTCGTCCAGCCCCAGAGCACGTGGCACATCGTGCCGACGACGTGTGTCTTCACCTCGCGCAGCTTCGCCCGCTTGGACAGGGTCGGGTCGTCGAGACCGGCGAGGAAGGAGCGGAGGTCTTCGAGCGAGCCTTCGAGCCACGTTGCAAGTGCTAGTGCATCTTCGGTGTTCTTGCATACAAAGCACGATGCTCGTGTCATTCTGTCATGAACGACATATGTTCGGAAGCCGCCGGAGAGGGCGGCTGCCTTCATCCCGCGCGACATCGACGCGGAGAGCCCGCCCTCGGTGTGCGCGAGCGGTACGAGCACCTCCTCCTGGGCGCGGCCAGTCTCATGCAGACCCCCGCCAGGTTCCTCGAGCTCGTAGGCGCCGAGCTCGACGAGAAGCGGCCCGACGACGGAGACCGGGATCACGGCGGCGCCCGTATGCGACTCCTGCGCTCGTGACCACGCCTCGTCGTCATGGCCGAGCGGCCCGTCGCCGACGACGCCGCGGATCGCCTCGCGGCGCGCTGAGATCGACTCGGCGTCGTTCTTGCGGGGCCAGCGCATCGGCAGAGCTTATTCGCGGACGACTCGTTCGAGCTGGCGGCGCGCCTTCCGGATGCGCCGCCGCCGTCGCCACGAAGTACGTTGCTCGGCCGCTCGCAAGGGTGTAAGCGCTACGGGATCGCCTGCGCGAGCCGCGAGCTTGGCCGCCCATGTTCGTATCCACACATCGTCGTGGGCGAGCAGCCTCACGATCAGCGGCACGACCTCCCGAGAGCGAAGCGAGGCGAGACTTGACAGGGCGTGTACGCGGAGGTTCAGCTCGTGGCCCCCCGAAGAACGCTTCGATGGTTCCGATCGGATGACGGGCGAACTGCAGCCAGCCAGGGAAATCCATGACGATCCGCGCGGCAAACTCGTCCCGGTCACCAAGACCGTCGAGAAGAGCCGGGATCGCGCGCTCGTCGCCGATCCGGCCAAGCGCGATCGTCGCCGCAACCTGTGCGTGCCGATCGTCGAGCAACGCGATGAGTGGCTCGACGGCGCGCCGGTCGCCGACCTTGCCGAGTGCGCGCACGGCGACCATCCGTATGTCCCCTAGCTTGCGGTCGTCCTCGTCCACCACTCCGGTCGGCTCGTCAAGCAGCATGATCAGGGTTGCCACATCCCGATCGCGCTTCGCGCGTTTCGCACGTTTCAGCGATGCGTACCACCGGTCGAACGTACTCTCAGCGGCCGAGTCGTCGTCCACGATCTCACGGTAGCGAGGACATCAACGCTCGAGTTCGCGTCCGCGGGCGGGCAAGTACGCTCAGATTCATGTCAGCGACCCTGATGGACGGGAGAGCCCTCGCCGCGCGGATCCGCGCGGAGGTGGCGCGGGAGGTGACGGCGTTCGAGCGCCCGATCGGCCTCGCAACCGTGCTCGTCGGCGACGACCCGGCCTCGGATGTCTACATCCGGATGAAGCACAAGGCGACGATCGAGGCCGGGATCGAGGCGCGTGACCTGCGCCTGCCGGAGGAGACGACGGAAGCCGAGCTGCTCGCCCTCGTCTCCGAGCTCAACGCCGACGACGCGATCGACGGGCTGCTCGTCCAGCTGCCGTTGCCGGGTCAGATCGACGAGGGCAGGATCATCCGCGCCGTCGATCCGGTCAAGGACGTCGACGGTTTCCACCCCGTCAACGCCGGCCTCCTGCTCGCCGGCACGCCCGCTCACGTGGGTGGGACGCCGCTCGGGATCCTCGAGCTGCTGGACGAGTACGAGGTCGCGCTCGAAGGCGCCGAGGCCGTCGTGATCGGCCGCAGCGACATCGTCGGCAAGCCGGTGGCGCTGCTCCTCCTGCACCGAAACGCAACCGTGACGGTCTGCCACTCGCGTACTCGCGATCTCGCGGGCGCGGTCTCGCAGGCCGACGTCGTCGTCGCGGCGGTCGGTGTTCCCGGCATCGTCACGGCCGCGATGGTGAAGCCGGGCGCGACCGTGATCGACGTCGGGATCAATCGCACCGAGGACGGCCTCGTCGGCGACGTCGCGCCGGAGGTGGCGGAAGTCGCGGGGCTCCTGACGCCCGTGCCGGGCGGGGTCGGCCCGATGACGATCGCGATGCTGTTGCGCAGCACGATCCGAGCCGCGCGCTACCGGACGGGTGTCCTTGCACATCCGGCCGGGTAAGGCTATGTTTCGCGCGCTTTATCAAGGTCGGCGGCTCGGTGCCTGGGCCGTCGCTTCACCGCAAGGAGGAAACACAGTTGGCTCAGGG
>JALYRA010000086.1 GCA_030855545.1 Actinomycetota bacterium
TTCGGCCCGCAGGGGCGCAACCACCGCGGGCTCCGGCTGCCGCTCGTCGGCTGGGTCGTGGCGGTCGCGCAGCCCGAGCTGCTGCCGGTGGCGGCGATCGGCGTCGCGGACGACCTCTGGAGCGGGGAGGAGCGGGGCTTCCGCGCGCACCTCCGCACCGGCACGACGACCGGCGTCCTCAAGCTCGCCGGCATCCCGCTCTACGGGCTCTGGAAGACCCGCTCGCTTTCGGGAGCGCTGCTCGTCGGGCTCTCCGCGAACATGCTCAATCAGCTCGACACGAAACCCGGCCGCGCGCTCAAGGTCTACCTCGCCGCGTCGATCCCTCTGCGCGCGCCGAAGACGATGGCCGTTCTGCTCGCTCCCTACGATCTTCGAGAGATGGCGATGCTCGGAGACTCCGGCTCGAACACGCTCGGCGCCGTGCTAGCTTTACGGTCCGTGGGCAGGCTCACGGAGAGGCAGCGCTGGAGTGCGATCGTCGCGCTCGCGGGTCTCACCCTTCTCGGCGAGCGCCGGTCGCTCGGTGCGTTGATCGAGCGGACGCCGGTGTTTCGCGAGATCGACGCATGGTTGACGCAGGCGGAGGGGAGGCAACCGGCATGAGCGAAGCGCCGACGACCAAGTACATCTTCGTCACCGGTGGGGTCGTCTCGGCGCTCGGCAAGGGGATCGTCGCCGCGTCGCTCGGCCGGCTGCTGAAAGCCCGCGGCCTGCGGGTGCAGGCGCAGAAGTTCGATCCCTACTTGAACGTCGACCCGGGCACGATGAGCCCGTTCCAGCACGGCGAGGTCTTCGTCACCGAGGACGGCGCCGAAACCGATCTCGACATCGGCCACTACGAGCGCTTCATCGACGAGAACATGTCGCGGAACGCGAGCCACAGCGCCGGCGCGATCTGGGAGGCGGTGCTGCGCAAGGAGCGGAAAGGCGAGTTCCTCGGCGCGACGGTGCAGGTGATCCCGCACATCACGAACGAGATCAAGGCGCGGATCAAACGCGCGGCGAAGGCGGCGCCGGCCGATGTCGTCATCTCCGAGATCGGCGGAACGGTCGGCGATATCGAGTCCCTGCCGTTCCTCGAGGCGATCAGGCAGTTCAGACGCGAGGTCGGCGCCGAGAACGTCATGTACCTCCACTGCACGCTCGTCCCGTTCATCGAGGCTGCGGGGGAGCTGAAGACGAAGCCGACCCAGCACTCGGTCAACGAGCTGCGCCGCATCGGGATCCACCCCGACGTGATCGTCTGCCGCTCGCACGAGGAGCTCTCGCAGGACATCAAGGACAAGATCGCGCTCTTCGCCGACGTCGACATCCACTCGGTCATCGCCTCGCCTGACGTGCCCGACGTCTATCTCGTGCCGGCCGTGCTGCAGGAGCAGCGGCTCGACGAGCTCGTGCTGGACAAGCTCGGGATCGAGGCGCCTCCGGCCGGGCTCGGCGAGTGGCAGGACCTGATCGACCTGATCGGCGAGCCGCGCGAGGAAGTCACCATCGCGCTCGTCGGGAAGTACGTGAAGCTGCACGACGCGTACCTGTCCGTGCACGAGGCGCTCAAGCACGCGGGCGTCCACCAGGGCGCGCAGGTGCGCGTGCAATGGGTCGATGCCGAGGACATGACCTACGAGGAGACCGCCGAGCTGCTCGAGCAGGTGGACGGTGTGCTCGTGCCCGGTGGCTTCGGCTCGCGCGGCTGGGAGGGGAAGATCCTCGCCTGTCAGGTCGCACGCGAGCGGGGGATCCCGTATCTCGGAATCTGCCTCGGCATGCACGTCGCGGTCTCCGAGTTCGCGCGCAACGTTGCCGGCCTCGATGGCGCCAACTCGACCGAGATGGATCCCGAAACGCCGTACCCGGTGATCGACCTGCTCCCCGAGCAGAAGGAGATCGAGGATCTCGGCGGCACGATGCGCCTCGGCGCCCAGGCGGTGGAGGTGGCCGACGGGACGCGCACGCGCGAGATCTACGACGAGGCGGTCATCCACGAGCGCCATCGCCACCGCTACGAGGTCAACAACCAGTACCGGGAGCAGCTGATCGAAGCGGGCCTCGTCGTCTCCGGAACCTTCCAGGAGGGCCGGCTCGTGGAGATCGTCGAGCTACCCGACCATCCGTGGTTCGTCGCGAGCCAGTTCCATCCGGAGTTCAAGTCGCGGCCGACTCGGCCGGCGCCGCTCTTCCACGGGTTCGTGGCGGCCGCGGCCGAACGCAGGCGCGCCCGCGCAGGTGTGCAGCTCCGCGCGGCGGGTTAGACCGGCAGCGCCACCGAGACGAAGAACTCCATCCCGGCGACGGTGGTGCGCATCGCGTGCCATTCGATCGTCACGTCGCTGCCGTCCTTGTGACGCAGGACGGCCGTCCCGCTCAATCGTCCCAGTCTGTCGAGTTGCGTGAACTGCTCGTCGACGGCCTCGGTCGGTGCGATCTCAGGTACGGACAGCTTCAAGAGCTCACTCCGCGTGTAGCCGAGGAGATCGCAGGCCAGCGCGTTGACGGCGACGTAACGCCCGAGCTCGTCCGCCACGAAGATCGCGACCGGGCCGTTGTCGACGGCTTCACCGACGAGACTTGCTTGAATCAACGGCTCCGCGACACTCATCGAGGTAAAGGTAGCCGATCCTGATCGAAACTCACAATTCTTTACTGGCGCTCTTTCTGGAGCTCTGTGCAATCCCAAGCCCGCCGGGACAGGAGCGCGTGGTCGCGGATCGCGTTATCGCCGAGCTCCGCGGCTTCGGGCTCGAGGTCGACGAGGACGACGCGGGCGCCCGGATCGACTCGACGATCGGCAACCTGCTCGTGCGCCTTCCCGGTCGTGGCGAGGGCACCCCGATCTTCTTCTGCGCGCACCTGGACACCGTCCCGCCGACAGGGCAGCTCGAGCCGGTCGTCGAGGACGGCATCGTTCGGAACGCCGGCGGCACGATCCTCGGCGCCGACAACAAGTCGGCGGTCGTCGCGATGATCGAGGCGGCGCGGCAAATCGTCGAGGGTAGACGCCCACACGCTGGCGTCGAGCTCCTCTTCACCCCGAAGGAGGAGGTCGGGCTGCTCGGAGCGGGCGCGTTCGACCACACGCGGCTCGAAGCGGAGCTGGGCTTCGTCTACGACCAGGCGGCCCCGGTCGGCGACGTGATCATGGGCGCGCCTTATCAGCGCTCGATGCTCGTCCGCTTCCACGGCCGACCGGCGCACGCGGGGATGGTTCCCGAGGAGGGCCGCTCCGCGATCGCTGCGGCGGCGCGCGGGATCGCCGACCTCCGGCTCGGCCGGATCGACGAAGAGACGACCGCGAACGTCGGCCTGATCGACGGCGGCAGCGCTCGAAACGTCGTTCCCGAGTGGTGCGAGCTCCAAGTCGACGCGCGCTCGCACGACCCGCGCAAGCTCGTGGACCTCGTCCAGGAGATGCTCGACTCCTTCGCCTTCGCCGCGAGCGTCGAGGAGTGCACGCTCGAAACCGAGGTCAGCGAGACCTATCAGGGCTACCGCTTCAAGGACGGAGAGCCGGTCGTTCAGCTTGCGCGCACGGCGCTCGAGCGTTGCGGCTACGAGCTCGTGCCGACACTCACCGGCGGCGGCGCGGATGCGAACGTCTTCAACACAAGGGGTCTTCCCTGTCTCAACCTGGCCAACGGGATGAGGGAGATCCACACCGCCGACGAGCACATCGCCGTCGCCGACCTGGAGGCCATGGTCGACGTGACGCTGGCGCTGGTCGATGCCGCTCGGACTTAGGCGAGGAGCCGTCACCGCCGTCGGCGAGCGGCACGAGCAGGTCGTCCGGCTCGAGGTGGACGGGATTCCGTGCGTCGCCTACCCAGGTCTGACGGGGGAAGTCGAAGTCGGCGATGACGTGCTCGTGAACGAGCAGGCACGTCTGCTCGAGCTCGGCTCGGGCGGGTTCGACATCCTCTACGCGAACCTGACGCGCGGCCTCGGACTCGAGCCGGAGCAAGGCGCCCATGTGATCGCGCTGCCGTACACGCCCGGCCAAGTAACAGTCTGTTACAAGGAGGAGGGTGCCGAGCTCGCCACGTCGCTTGACGGGTTGCCGGTCCTTCTCTGCACGCTGCACAGCCAGGTCGCACCGGTCTGCGCGGGGCTCCGAGGCGTGCGTGTCGCGTACGTGCAGGTTGCGGGCGGCGCGCTGCCCGTGTCCTTGTCGGACGCGATTCGGGAGTTGAAAGAGCATGCCCTGCTCGAGGTGGCGTGCGCTGTCGCGCCCTGCCTCGACGGTGACGCGCAGTTCGTCAGCTCAGCGGCCGCGCTCGCGTGGGCGAAGGCGAATGGCTACGACGCCGTCGTCTGCGCCGTCGGGCCTGGCATCGTCGGCACGGCGTCGCGGCTCGGCCACGGCGCGCTCTCGCTTGCTGACGCGGCGAACACAGCGACGGCCCTCGGCGGCCGGCCGGTTCTCGCCACTCGCACCTCGGAGGCGGATGCACGCGAGCGTCACCGCGGCGTCTCTCATCACGTGCAGGCCGTGCTCGATCTCTGCCTCGGCGAGGTGATCACGGCTCCGGAGGGCGCCGGCGACGGTTGGGAAGAGGCGTGCGCCGGTCTGCCGCTCTCTCACATGGGTCGCGGCCCCGTCGACGATCCGGTCTTCTTCCGGGCTGCGTTCGCCGCCGGCGCGGTCGCGCGCCGCCTGATCCGATGATGGAGGAGCGTCGCCTCGGCCCGGTCGTCGGGCTGGGCACCTGGAGCACCTTCGAGGGCGATGTCGAGCTCGCGCGCGACGTCGTCGGCGCCGCCCGTGAGGCCGGCAGCCGCTGCTTCGACACCTCGCCGATGTACGGCGCCGCGGAGCGGTCGCTCGGCGACGCGCTCTCGGATCGTCGGGATGAGGCAACGGTGCTGACGAAGATCTGGACGCCGTCCGCTGACGAGGCGCGCCGTCAGTACGCCGACCAGCTCGACTGGTTCGGCGGCCGGATCGACGTCCAGCAGGTGCACAATCTCGTCGCCTGGCAGGAGCACCTGCCGTGGCTCGAAGCCGAGCGCGAGGCGGGGAGAATCGGGAAGATCGGTGTCACGCACTACACCCCGTCCGCGTTCGGCGAGCTCGCCCGAGCGCTGCGTACCAAGCGCTTCGAGACGCTGCAGGTGCCGCTGAACCCGCGCGAGCGCGACTGCGAGCGCGAGCTGTTGCCGCTCGCGGCCGAGCTCGGCGTCTCGGTGATCGTGATGCGACCGTTCGGGGAGGGCGCGCTGCTCGGTCGCGAGCCGGATTCCGACGAGCTCGAGCCTCTGCGCGCCTTCGGGGTCGCGACCTGGACTCAGGCGTTGCTCAAGTGGGTGCTCTCCGATCATCGCGTCGACCTCGTCATTCCGGCGACGCGGAAGCCCGAGCGTGCCGCCGAAAACGCCGCGGCCGGCCGGGAGCCGTGGTTCGGCCCCGACGAGCGCGCGCTCGTCGAACGTCTGGCCGGTACGTAGGGGTATCGTCTCGCCTCATGCGCATCGGCGTCGCCAGAGAGATCAAGCCGCAGGAGTACCGTGTTGCACTGACGCCGGCGGGGGCGCTCGAGCTGGTTCAGCGCGGCCACGACGTCGTCGTCGAGTCGGGGGCGGGAGCGGGCAGCCAGTTCACGGACGAGGCCTACGCGGCAACTGGGGCCCGAATCGGGTCGGTCGACGAAGTCTGGGAGAGCGCCGAGCTGCTCTTGAAGGTGAAGGAGCCGATCGCGTCCGAGTATCCGCGCCTCCGGTCGGGGATGGTGCTGTTCACCTACCTCCACATTGCCGCCGACGAGCCGCTCACACGGGCGCTCGTCGAAAGCGGCATCACGGCCGTCGCGTACGAGACCGTCGAGACGGACGACCGCCAGCTACCGCTGCTCGCACCGATGAGCGAGGTCGCCGGCCGGCTCGCCGCGCAGGCCGGGGCGCACTACCTCGAGAAGCCAAAGGGCGGGCGTGGTCTCCTGCTCGGAGGGGTCGCGGGCGTCGCACCGGGCAAGGTGGTTGTCATCGGCGGCGGCATCGTCGGCTACAACGCCGCCGTGATCGCGCTCGGGCTCGGCGCCCAGGTGACGATCCTCGAGCGCTCGGTCGACCGGATGCGCCATCTCGAGGAGACGCTGCACGGCCGGGTCAGCCTCGTCATGTCCTCGACGCTCCAGATCGCGGAGTCGGTCACGGAGGCCGACGTCGTCATCGGCGCCGTGCTGATCCCGGGGGCGCTCGCACCGAAGCTCCTCACGCGCGAGATGGTGAAGGGGATGAAGGAGGGGAGTGTCTTCTGCGACGTCGCGATCGACCAGGGCGGCTGCGCCGAGACCTCCCACGCGACGACGCACGACGATCCGGTCTACGAGGTCGACGGCGTCATCCACTACTGCGTCGCGAACATGCCGGGCGCGGTGCCGATCACCTCGACGAAGGCGCTGACGAACGTGACGCTGCCCTACGTGGAGGCGATCGCCGACTTCGGGCTCGGCGCTGCGGTCGCTCGCGACCGGGCGCTTGCAGGCGGCGTGAACGTGATCGACGGCCGGATCACGTATGAGGCCGTCGCCGAAGCACATGGACTCGAGTACACGCCGCTCGACGACGTGCTCGGCGTCTCCGCCGTCTAGACGGCGTTCTTCTTCGCTTCGAGCTGCTTCTGGCTCTTCGACGGGCTGAGCTTGACGACGAGCCACGTCATGCCGGCTGCGATCGAGATGATCGCGACGATGTAGACGGCGAGGCCGATGAGACCGAGGGCTGTGTCCATTCGCGGCGTAGAATAGCCACGTGCCGCGGGCGTGCGTAATCGTGCTCGATGCCGTCGGCGCGGGAGCACTACCCGATGCGGCTCAGTTCGGCGACGAAGGCGCGAACACGCTCGGAAACGTGGCCCGCGCCGTCGGAGGACTCGATCTGCCCTCGCTCGAGGCGCTCGGCCTCGGCAATGTGATGGACCTCGAGGGCTGCCCGCCGCAGCCGGGCGCTCCCGCGGTCGCAGGCCGCCTGCTCGAACGCTCGAAGGGGAAGGACACGACGACTGGCCACTGGGAGCTGATGGGCGTCGTCACCCCGACCGCGATGCCGACGTATCCACACGGATTCCCGCACGACGTGATCGATCCGTTCATGCACAAGACCGGCCGCGGTGTCCTCGGCAACAAGGCCGCGTCGGGGACAGACATCATCCAGGAGCTCGGCGAGGAGCATCAGCAGACGGGCAAGTGGATCGTCTACACGTCCGCCGACTCCGTCTTCCAGATAGCAGCCCACGAGGAGACGATTCCGCTCGAGGAGCTCTACGCAGCCTGCAGGGCGGCGCGCGAGATCCTCACCGGAATCCACGCGGTCGGCCGCGTGATCGCGCGCCCCTTTGCGGGATCGCCGGGCAGCTACGAGCGGACGCCGAACCGCCACGACTTCTCGCTCGAGCCGCGCCGGCCGAACTACCTCTCACACATCCGTGACGCCGGCAACACGGTGTACGGGGTCGGGAAGATCAGCGACATCTTCGCCGGCTGCGATATCGACGAGTCCTGTCCCACGAAGTCGAACGTCGACGGGATCAACAAGACGGTCGAGTTGATGCAGACGATCGACGCCGGCTTCGTGTTCACGAACCTCGTCGAGACGGACATGCTCTGGGGGCATCGCAACGATCCGGTCAACTTTCACCGCTGCCTCCAGGACTTCGACCGCCGCCTCGAGGACATCCTCGAGGCGCTGCGTCCCGGTGACCTGCTCGTGATCACGTCCGACCACGGCTGCGACCCGACGACGCCGTCGACCGATCACACGCGCGAGCACGCGCTCCTGCTCGCGTACGCCGTCGGGAAGAACGCCGCCGGACGCGTTCACGAGGAGGGGGAGTTCGGCGACATCGGCGCCACCGTCAACGCCTGGCTCGGGGGCAAACCCCCCGGCCGTGGAACTCCGGGCCGCCTGATCATCGAGCCATGAAGCTCGACAACCCGCTCGTCGTCCAGTGGGAGTACGCGAGCGAGGAGCGGCTCGCTAAGCGAAACGAGACCTACCGCGAGCTGCTCGAGGGCGTCAATCCGGAGCAGGCGGTCTTTGAGGCCGTCCGCGAGGCGACCCCGCGGCGCTTTCTCGACGTCGGGTGCGGGATGGGCGAGCTGGCCGAGCGCGTGCAGAACGAGCTCGGAGTCGAGGTGATCGCCGTCGACGTCTCCCCGCGCATGGTCGAGTTGACGAAGGCGCGCGGGGTCGATGCGCGGATCGCGGACGTGCAGGAGCTTCCGTTCGAGGATCAGTCGTTCGACGTCGTCGCGGCGAACTGGGTGCTCTACCACGTGCCTGATCTCGATCGCGGTGTACGCGAGCTGGCGCGGGTCCTTCAGCCCGGAGGCCATCTCGTCGCCGCGACGCTCGGCGACGAGAACATGAAGGAGCTCTGGGACCTGCTCGGCGGCGAGGTCACCGCCGGGCTCACGTTCGGGTACTCGAACGGCGAGGCCGCGCTCGCGCCGCACTTCACCGGGATCGAGCGGCGGGAGGCGAACGGGACCGTCGTCTTCCCCGACCGCTCCTCGATGCACGAGTTCGTCGCGGCGACGACCACCCGCTCACACCTCGCCGACCGCGTCCCCGAGGTGAAGGAGCCGTTCCAGACCCGCTCGACGCACTGCGTCTTCGTCGCGACGAAAGCGGCGTGAGGTATCGGGCATGATCGTCGCCATGTCTGATCAGCTCTGCAAGATGGCCGGAAGAGACGAACCCGCGTGATCCATCCCGCCGAGTTGATCGAGCGCAAGCGGAACGGGGAGGAGCTCGCGGCGGAGGAGATTTCGGAGCTTGTGCTCGGCTACGCCCGCGGCGAGATCCCGGACTACCAGCTGGCCGCGTTCTGCATGGCGGTCTACTTCCGAGGCATGACGCCGGCCGAGACGTTCGCGCTCACCGATTCGATGATCCGTAGCGGGCGCACGCTCGACCTCGGCGGCGCGCTCGGGCGGAAGGTCGTCGACAAGCACTCCACGGGCGGCGTCGGCGACAAGACGACGATCGCGGTCGGTCCGATTGTCGCCGCCTGCGGTGTACCGGTGGGGAAGATGAGCGGCCGCGGGCTCGGGCACACCGGCGGCACCCTCGACAAGCTCGAGGCGATTCCCGGCTTCAGCGTCGACCTCTCCGTCGATCGCTTCGTCGCGCAGGTGCGGGAGGTCGGGCTCGCGATCGTCGGTCAGACGGACGATCTCGTCCCCGCCGACAAGCAGCTCTACGGCTTGCGGGACGTCACCGCGACCGTCGACATCCTGCCGCTGATCGCCTCCTCGATCATGTCGAAGAAGATCGCGGGCGGTGCCGATGCGATCGTGCTCGACGTCAAGGTCGGGGACGGCGCGTTCATGAAGACGCTCGAGGACGCGCGCGCGCTTGCCGAGACGATGCTGGAGCTGGGGGAGAGCGCGGGCCGCGAGGTCGTCTGTCTCCTCACCGACATGGATCAGCCGCTCGGCGCCGCGGTCGGGAACGCGCTCGAGATCGTCGAGGCGCGCGCGACCGTCTGCGGTGAGGGCCCGCCCGACTTCACCGAGCTCGTCCTCGACGCCTGCGCGCGCCTGCTTGCGCTCGCAGACCTCGGGATCGACGCAGCCGAAGGCCGTCGCCGTGCCGAAGCCGCGGTCGCAGACGGCTCGGCGCTCGCTGTTTACGAG
>JALYRA010000235.1 GCA_030855545.1 Actinomycetota bacterium
GCGCCGGCCTCGGCCGCAGTCTCCTCGAGGCCCGCGCCGCGCTCGACGCCGTCGCCGGCCCGGTCGCGTCGTACCAGGATCTCGGCGCGCTCGAGCTCCTGCTCAGTCTGCCGGGAGCGACACTCGAAGCGTTCGTCGCGCGGGTGCTCGGACCCGCGGCGGGGAACTCGTGGCTGCTCGAGTCGCTCGCTGCCCTGCTCGACACCGGCTGCCGCTGGAGCGAGGCGGCCGACCGGCTCGGCGTTCATCGGCACACGCTCCGTTACCGGATGGAGCAGCTCCGGAAGCACACGGGCCGCCACCCGGACGATCCCGCACAACGAATGGAGCTCTGGCTGGCCGTGAAGTCGAAACAGGCCCTGGCAGCGCGTGCTGCGGATCCCGCCACCGCATGAAAATTGTGCGGTTTACCGCACTGCCACACCGCCCCCGCTCTGCCACCATGTGCTCGTGCCCAAGACCGTAGTGATCGCCGACGACCACCCCAGCTTCCGCGCCTCGGCGCGTGCGATCCTCCAGGCTGAGGGATTCGAGGTGGTCGGCGAGGCCGAAGACGGCGCGTCCGCGATCGCGGCGGCTCGCTCGCTTCAGCCAGATGTCCTCCTGCTCGACGTACAGCTGCCGGACATGGACGGCTTCGCCGTCTGCCGGGAGCTCGGCCAGAACGGCGGCCCACTGGCCGTCGTTCTCGTCTCGAGCCGCGACGCGTGCGACTACGGCGGGCTGATCGAGCAGAGCGGCGCGCGGGGCTTCATCCCCAAGGATGAACTGGGCGGAACCGCTCTGGCCGATCTGCTCGGATGAGAACACGCACGCTCGTCCTTGCGGCGGCCGTCGGTCTCGCCCTGGCGGGGGTCGGGTCGACGTTCGTCCTCGTGAGCGAGCACGAGGACAACAAGGCAGCGTTTCTCTCGCTGGCGCTCACCGTCGGTCTGTCGTTCCTGGCTTCGGGCGTCATCGCGTTGTGGCGCCGGCCGAACAATCGCACCGGAGCCCTGCTCGTCGCCGTCTCGTATCTCTGGTTCTTCGGCGGACTGACCGAATCGAGCAACGACTGGGTCTTCACGGTCGGCGTGCTCGTCAACAGCATCGCGCTCGGCGTCTTCGTCCAGCTTCTGCTGGCGTTTCCGTCCGGCCGGCTCCAGGGACGGCGAGACGTCTTCCTCACGGCAAGTGCATATGCCCTCGTAGCCGTCGGTAACGCCGCTCAGCTACTGGTCGAGGAACGGCCCGATCCGACCTGCGGGGAATGTGGGAGCGCGATCGCGGTCACGAACAGCGACACCGCATCGACGATCGTCCGCGCGAGCGTCAGCGTGCTTGCGGTCGCGCTCGTGCTCGCGATCATGTTCGTCGTCGTGGCCCGCTTCGTCGTGGCCCGCGGGGCGCTCCGCCGCGCACTCGGCCCCGTGCTCGGCACCGGCGCGCTCGTGATGTTCGTGCTCTTGCTCCAACTCTTCGTCGAGACTTTCGCCGACGAGGCCGCACAGCCGCTCTACTACGTCTTCCTCGTCACCTACGCCCTCGTGCCGGTGGCGTTTCTCGCCGGCGTGCTCCGCAGCCGGCTCGCCCGCTCCGGGGT
Source organism: Actinomycetota bacterium (assembly GCA_030855545.1). Taxonomy (GTDB): domain Bacteria; phylum Actinomycetota; class Thermoleophilia; order Gaiellales; family Gaiellaceae; genus Gaiellasilicea. Next base: position 1,583 of record JALYRA010000235.1, read on the forward strand.
CGGCAACGTCCTCCTCGCACTCGACCGGGGGACGCCGATCCGCGATGCGCTCGCCGTCGCGCTCGCCGACCCGACCCTCGAGATCGCCTACTGGCTGCCCGGACCGCGGCCAGTACGTCTTCAAGGACGGGAAGCCTCTCACCGACGCGCCGGAAGGTCCAGGCGTCACCTTCGTCGAGCATGCCGGCCGGCCGACGGCCGCGCTTCTCCACGACCCGCTCCTCGTCGACGAGCCGGAACTCGTCGACGCGGTCGCCGCGGCAGCCGGTCTCTGGCTCGACAACGAGCGCCTTCAGGCCGAGCTTCGCGCACAGGTCGCGTTTCTCGAGGCGATCGTCAACGCGTCTCCTTCGCTGCTTTGCTCGCTCAGGGGCGACGGCCGGATCGCAAACGTGAACGACGCCGCGTGGCGGGCGAGCGGACATGTCGAGGAAGACGACGTTCGAGGGCAGTTCTTCTGGGACGTCTTCGTCGGCCCGGACGAGCGTGACGCGTCGCGCCATCGCTTCGAGGCAGCGGCGCCGGCCCACGAGGGGGCGACCTTCGAGCACACGTTCGTCAACCAACTCAACGAGGAGTTGACGATCGCGTGGTCGACGGCGCCCCTCTACCAGCAGGACAGGGAGGTTCGATACGTGGTCTGCGGCGGGCTCGACATCACCGAGCGGGAGCGGCAGCACAGTGAGCTTCAGGCGAGCGAGGAGCGCCTACGCGCGGCGATCGAGGCCTCGCCGGTCGCGATCGTCGAATACGCGCTCGACGACACGATCACTCGCTGGAACCCGGCTGCGGAGCGCATCTTCGGCTGGCGGGCCGATCAGGTGATCGGCGGGCGGGCGAAGCATCAGTCGCCCGGGCGCGAGGCCGAGCTCGCCGAGCTGTTCCGCCGCGTTCGCGCCGGCGAGGTGTACACCGGTGTCGAGAGCAAGCGTGTGCGCAGCGACGGAACTTCCATCGACGTCGAGATCTCTGCGGCGCCGATTCGCGACTCGACCGGCCGGGTCGTCAGCCATACGGCGCTCTTCGCCGACATCACCGAACGCAAGCGGCAGGACGAGGAGGTGCGAGCGTCCCGCGCCCGCATCGTCGCGGCCGGGGATGGGGCGCGCCGGGAGCTCGAGCGCAATCTGCACGATGGCGCGCAGCAACGGCTGGTCGCGCTCTCGCTTTCGCTGCGGCTTGCGCAGTCGAAGGTGAGCACGGATCCTGCCGCCGCGGAGGCCGTGCTCGAAGGCGCCCGCGCGGAGCTCGCCGCCGCGCTCGACGAGCTCCGCGAGCTCGCACGCGGAATCCATCCAGCCGTGCTCACAGACCGCGGCTTGGCCGCCGCGGTGGAGGCGCTCGCGTCGCGCTCGCCGGTGCCGGTCGAGGCAGACGTCCATCTCGAACCGCTTCCGCTCGCCGTGGAGGCCGCCGCGTACTACGTGATCGCCGAGTCGCTCGCGAACGTGACCAAGTACGCGCACGCCGCGAACGTGACCGTGCGCGTACGCCGCGAAGGCGAATGCGTCCGCGTCGAAGTGGCCGACGACGGGACCGGGGGCGCAGATCCAGCCGCCGGCTCGGGCCTTCGCGGTCTGAGCGATCGGGTCGAGGCCCTCGGCGGCTCGCTCGTCGTCGAGAGTCCGCTCGGCGTCGGCACGCGCATCGGCGCCGAGATCCCGCTGCAACCGGCGTAGTCGGAGTAGCCGCGTTTCTGGGAGCGAAGCGACTCTTCAGGGATCGTGGCGCGACCGCGCCCTCGACGCCCTTCTACCACCCCTTCGCCTACGCAGCCCGGAGCCCTGAATTGCTAGATGTCGCGGCCTAGACTCTCCCCATGAGTTCGCTGCCGACCGGCACCGTCACGTTCCTGTTCGCGGACGTGGAAGGCTCGACCCGGCTGGCGCGCGAGCTCGGCGACCAGTGGCAACCAGTGCTTGCCGACATCCGTCGCCTCCTGCGGGATGCCGTGACGGGCGCGGCGGGTCACGAAGTGGACTCGCGCGGGGACGAGCTCTTCGCCGTTTTCGCGACACCCGACGCGGCCGCCGACGCGGCGACCGACGCGCAGCGGCGGTTCGGCGGCCATAACTGGCCGGCACCCGTACGCACACGGATCGGCCTGCACACCGGCACCGCCGCGCTCGGCGACGACGGTTACGTCGGCGTCGACGTCCACCGCGCCTACCGGATCGCTTCTACCGGCCACGGCGGACAGATCGTCGCGTCGGAGACCGCCGCTGCCGGGCTCGCACACGCGCGTGAGCTGCGCGACCTCGGCTTGTGGTCGCTGCCCGACCTACCCGAACCCGAGCGCATCTTCCAGCTCGAGGAGCCCGGACTCGGCGGCGACTTCCCGCCCCTGCGAGCCCGTCCCGGCGCCACGCCCGTCCGCGTGGTGCTCGCCGACGACTCCGTCCTTCTGCGCGAGGGCATCGCCCGCCTGCTCGACGACGCCGGCTTCGACGTGGTCGCGCAGTCGGGGAACGGGGAGGATCTGCTCCGCCATGTCGCGATGCACCGGCCAGACGTGGCCGTTGTCGACATCCGGATGCCGCCAACCCAGACCGACGAGGGGTTGCGCGCCGCGAAGCAGATCCGCGAGCAGCACACGTCCACAAGTGTCCTTGTGCTTTCGCAGTACGTCGAGCCGGCCTACGCGATGGAGCTTCTCTCGGAGAGCGCGGAGGGCGTCGGCTATCTGCTCAAGGACCGCGTGGCGGACGTGGAGGAGTTCGCCGCCGCCGTCCGGCGCGTCGCCGAGGGAGGCTCCGCTCTCGATCCCGCAGTCGTCAGCCAGCTCGTCGGGCGAAGCCGGCGCGACGACCCGATCGACGGTCTCTCGCCGCGCGAGCGCGAGGTGCTCGAGCTGATGGCAGAGGGGCGGTCGAACCAGGCGATCGCACAACGTCTCTTCGTCACGCTCCGTGCCGTCGAGAAGCACGTTACGAACATCTTCGTGAAGCTGCGGCTACCCGCCGCCGCCGACGATCACCGCCGCGTGCTGGCTGTGCTTGCCCTTCTGCGCGACTGACCGATCCGGGTAAGACCAGGGTCGACTCGGGGTGATGCCGGATACCGCCCGGGCGGCGCGGACTCGATCCTTCAGGCATCGCCACCCGCAACCGCATCCGACCGCGGCAGTACGGCCTGCCGTACCCGAAGACACTGGCTTCCCGCATCGTCCGGTCCCTTCGGGCTTGCGAGGGTGGCGTCATGTTCCTCGCCCGCATCCGCCGCATCGCAGACCGGCCCTACCCCGGTCGCGTCGAGCTCGCCGCGCTCGCCGTCCTCTACGGCGCGTACGAGGTCGTTCGCGGGTTCGGCGCCGAGGACTGGGCGGCAGCTCGAGCGCACACCGCCGACATCGTCGCGCTCGAGCGCCGCCTCAACGTCTTCGTCGAGCAGGACGTCCAGGACCTCGCCGGCGTCGTGCCCGGCGTGCCCGCACTGCTCGGACTCCTCTACGTCGCGCTCCACTTCGCGGGCACGGCCGGTGTCCTCATCTGGGTACATGGCCGTCGCCCGCATGCGTTTCCGTTCCTCCGCACGACGCTGATCGTGAGCACTGCGCTGGCGCTCGCCGGCTACGTCCTCTACCCGGCCGCGCCGCCGCGCCTCGCCGGACTCGGCTTCGCCGACACGGTCAGCTCGCACACCGGGCTCAACTTGAGCTCCGACCTGCTTGGCAGCCTCTACAACCCGATCGCCGCCGTTCCGAGCCTCCATTTCGGCTACTCGCTGATCGTCGGCGTCGCCGTCGCGCAGCTGGCCGGGCATGCCGCGATGCGGTTCGCCGGCGGCGCCTATCCGGTCCTGATGCTCCTGATCATCGTCGCGACCGGCAACCACTTCCTCCTCGACGCAGCCGCGGGCGGCCTCGTCGTCGCCGCTGGCTGGCTCGTAGCGTCGCGCCTCCGGGCGCCCGCAGTCGAACCGGTGCGGCTACCCGTACCCCGCGACACCTGGACGCCGCATTCCGCCCCGTCCCGCGCCCAGGCAGCCTGAGCACTACCCACCCCGCAGCACGAAAGGACCCGATCGACATGACTCCCCTGAAGCAGAGCAACAACTTCGCAGCCCGCATGGGCCGCTGGAGCGCGAGCCACTGGAAGACTGCGGTCTTCGGCTGGCTTGCGTTCGTGATCGCGTCCGTCGCCATCGGCGGCGTGGTCGGCTCGAAGACCCTCGACGCCACCGACACCATTCCCGGCGAGTCGGGCCGCGCAACGAGGATCCTCGACGCCGAGTTCCCGCAGGCGCCGCGGGAGTCTGTGATCGTCAGGAGCGAGACGCTCACCGCCGACGATCCGGCCTTCAAGGCCGCGATCTACGACGTGATCACGAGGGTCTCGCGCCTCTCGGCCGTCGACCAGGTTCGCTCACCGCTCGACCAGGAGAACGCCGGGCAGATCTCGCCCGACGGGCATGCAGCACTCATTCAGGTCGAGATCACGGGCGAGCTCGTCGACGCCGCAGACGTGATCGTGCCCGTCGAAGAGGCAGTTGCGGGCGCACAGTCCGCGCACCCAGGCTTCTACGTCGGCACGTTCGGCGACGGCAGCGCGGCACGCGCACTGGACGAGTCGTTCGCCCGGGACCTCGAGAAGGCAGGGCTCCTCTCGCTGCCGGTCACGCTCGTGATCCTCGTGCTCGCGTTTGGGGCGCTCGTCGCCGCGGGAATCCCGCTCCTGCTCGCGCTCTCGGCCGTGATCGCGACCATGGGTTTGATCGCACTCCCAAGCCAGATCCTGCCAATCGACGAGGGGGTCGGGGCCGTCGTGCTCCTGATCGGGCTCGCAGTCGGCGTCGACTACACGCTCTTCTATCTCAAGCGCGAACGTGAGGAACGTGCCGCCGGCCGCAGCGAGCGTGCCGCCCTCGAGGCCGCCGCCGCCACCTCCGGCCGATCCGTCCTGATCTCCGGTCTCACCGTCATGGCCTCGATGGCAGGGATGTTCCTGACCGGGGATAAGGGCTTCTCCTCGATGGCAATGGCCACGATCATGGTCGTCGCCATCGCCGTGCTCGGGTCGCTGACCGTCCTGCCGGCCCTCCTCTCGAAGCTCGGCGACCGCGTCGACCGGGCTCGCGTTCCCTTCCTGCACCGCCTCCGCCGTGACGACGGCGAGAGCCGCTTCTGGAACTTCGTCCTCGACCGCGTCCTGCGTCGACCGCTGCTTTCGGCGGTGCTCTCCGCCGGTCTCCTGATCGCGATCGCACTCCCCGCACTCGGGATGAAGACGGTGATGCCGGGCGCCGAGGCGTTCCCGCGCTCGCTCGAGGTGATGCAGGTCTACGACAAGGTGCAAGAGTCCTTCCCCGGCGAGCAGATCCCCGCATCCGTCGTGATCAAAGGCGACCTCGCCTCGTCGCAGATGGAGGCGGCCGTGGCCGACCTGCGCAAGCAGGCGCTCGCCACCGGCCTCATGTACGAGCCGATCAGCGTGCTCGTGAACAACCGGAAGACCGCGGCCCGGATTGACATTCCGGTCGCGGGCGAGGGAACAGACTCGACGTCCAACGCGGCCCTCGCAAAGCTCCGCGAGGAGATCGTGCCCCTCACCGTCGGCGCCGTGCCCGGTACCGAGACCGCCGTGACCGGGATGACTGCGATCTCGAAGGACTTCAACGCGCAGATGAAGGCGTCGGCGCCGCTCGTGTTCGCCTTCGTGCTCCTGCTCGCGTTCATCCTGCTGCTCGTCTCGTTCCGCTCGATCGTGATCGCGCTCAAGGCGATCGTGCTGAACCTGCTCTCGGTCGGAGCCGCGTACGGCATCCTCGTCCTTGTCTTCCAGCACGGCTGGGGCAAGGGGCTGCTCGGATTCGACTACACGGGCGGAGTGATGGCGTTCCTGCCGATCTTCCTGTTCGTGATCCTCTTCGGGCTCTCGATGGATTACCACGTGTTCATTCTCAGCCGCATCCGCGAGGCGTACGACCGCGGCATGAGCACCGAGGACGCGGTTGCCCACGGGATCAAGACGACCGCCGGCGTCGTCACGAGCGCCGCGATCGTGATGGTGTTCGTGTTCTCGATCTTCGGGACGCTCTCGATGATCATGCTGAAGCAGTTCGGCGTCGGGCTCGCCGCCGCCGTCCTGATCGACGCGACCATCGTCCGCGGGGTGCTCCTGCCGGCGACGATGAAGCTGCTCGGTGACTGGAACTGGTACCTGCCGCGCTGGCTCGAGTGGCTCCCCCAGCTCGAGAGCGAGGCCTCGCCCGAGGCCCCGGCAGTGCCGAACCCCGCCTAGCGCGCGACCGGCAACGCCAAAGCTCCGTCCCTCACCTCGAGGGGCGGAGCTTCTCTCGTTTACTCCGCTTCGCCGGACGACGTCTTCGCCCAGGGCTGCGGGCCTTCGTCGTCCTTGCCGCCGCCGCCGAGCTCGTCGAGATCCTCGCGGGAGGCCTCGACGTCGTCGTCGTCCGGGCGGTCTTCCGTTGCGTCGGTGTGCTCGCTCATGCGGACGTCATGCGCGGTGGCGCGGATCGGTAAACGAGAGAGAGCCGGAGGAGGGACTCGAACCCACGGCCTACTGCTTACAAGGCAGTTGCTCTACCAGCTGAGCTACTCCGGCACGAGCCGGAATCGTACTCGCCCTACTGGAGAACCTCACGCGTCTTCTGATGCGCCAGGATTTTCCGCTTGACCCGCTGGAGCGCGTTGTCGATCGTCTTGCAGTCGCACCCCAGGTCCTCCGCCATCTCCTCGTACGAGCGCCCTTCGAGGTAGCAGCGCAGCGCGTCGGCTTCGAGCGGCGAGAGGCCGGTGCCGAGCGTGAAGACGAGGCTCTGCAGCTCTTCGGTCGAGATCACGCAGACGGACGGGTCGTTCGTGGTCGGGCCGGGCAGCGCGTCGCCGAGCGTGCACTCACCGTCCGAGTCCTGACCGGCGGGTGTGTGACTGAAGGAGATGTACTGGTTCAGCGGCTGGTGCTTGAACCGGGTCGCCGTCTTGATCGCGGTGATGATCTGCCGGGTGACGCAGAGCTCCGCGAAGCTCCGGAACGAGGTCTCCTTGTCGGCGCGGAAGTCGCGGACCGCCTTGTACAGCCCGACCATCCCTTCCTGCACGAGGTCGTCCGAGTCCCCTCCGGCAAGGAAGTACGAGCTCGCTTTGAGCCGGACGAAACCCGTATAGCGACGCATCAGGGCGTCGAGGGCGACGGTGCTGCCGTTGCGCGCCTTCATCACCAGCTGCAAATCCTCAAGCTCTCGTTGAGCCTTCTGTGCCGACTTCGCGACTGCTGCTGTCTGGGCGGACACTGGCGTCTCCCTGTAAATAAGGGGCGAAGGCTACGTCCGCTCGCCACATCGAACGGATAACTCTCACCCTGAGGTTGAGGAAGAACATAGCAAGCACACGCGCAAGTTACAAGTGACTTGCAATAGATCGAATCTGCTAGGAACGTATGTTCGGGTCAGCCGTCCTCGCCGCGGCGCAGCCGCTCGAGCCGGGCCTTCGTCTCGGCGTCGAGCGAGTCCCCGAGCCGAGAGCCCTGACGCTCCTCGTGCCGGGGCTGCTGGAGATCGTCGAGGAACGACCGGGACGAGCGCTTCTGCACCCTCCGTCCCGAGGTGCCGCGAACGGCGAAGTCAGACGACACGAGCACGACCTCCTCGGTGTCGCGATGGTTGGCGGAGAGCCGCTCGAGCAAGGTGTCGGCATGGGGCGCGTAGCGCACCGACAGGGGGCCGACCTCCGCGTCCGTGCCCCCTCCGTCCCAGACGAGGATCCCGCGCGCCCCGCGCACCGCCACGAACGAAGCGAGGGCGTCGGTCAGCTCGCGCTGATCGTCGAACGTGCCGGCGTGAAGCAGGTTGTGGCCGTCGAAGAGGTAGAGGGTCGGCTCAGCCATCGCGGCGTCGGCGCGCCTCGTAGAGGAGCAGCGCGGCCGCGACGCTGACGTTGAGCGACTCGACCTTGCCGGAGAGCGGGATTGCGATCGTTGCGTCACAGGCACGGCGGACGAGCGGGCGCACGCCCTTGCCCTCGGACCCGAACACGAGCGCGAGCCCCCCGGTCAGGTCGGCCTGCCACATATCCTGGTCGGCCTCGGCCGAGGCGGCATAGATCCAGAGATCGCCGCGCTTGATTTCGTTCAGGTAGCGGGCGAGGTTGGGGACGACAGCGACCGGCATGTGCTCGACAGCACCGGCCGACGCGCGCGCCACGGCGGCCGTCACGAGCGCCGACCCGTGTGCCGGTACGACGACGCCGGTCGCACCGGCGCCTTCGGCGCTCCGGACAACGGCGCCGAGGTTGCGCGGATCGGTGACCTGGTCGAGGCAGGCGATCAGGGGCTTCTCGACGGCCGCGAGCTCGTACGCGTCCGCGTAGCGATAGGGCTCGACCCAGGCGACGACCCCCTGGTGATCGCGTGTCCCCGCTGCCTCGCTGAGGTCCTTGTCCGGCTTCGTCTGGACGCGCGGACCCTCGCCGAGCCACGGCTCCGCCGCGAGCGCACGCTCCGTCGCCCAGAGCTCGAGCACCTCCCGCCGTCCGCGCAGCGCCTCGCGGACGGGCCGGCGGCCGTAGACCTGATCCCGGGTCACACGCGGGGGACGAGCCGGTAACCGTCGGGGTCGTCCCGCACCTCCCAGCCTGCCGCCTCGATCTCGGTGCGGAAGCGATCGGCCTCCGCGAACTCCTTCGCCACTCGCGCTTCCTGGCGTTTCTGCGCCAGCTCATGAACCTCGGCCGGCGCCTGAGCGACGACAGCCACCAAACCGAACAGCGCCAGCGCGCGCTCGAGCCGGTCGAGATTTCGGGCGCGCCTCCAGTCGTGCAGCAGAGCCAGTGCCGTCGGCGTGTTGAAATCGTCGTCCAGCGCAGCTTCGAGCTCGCTCCATTCCGGCCCCGCGTCCGTCCTGGCCGCAGGCTCCGAGAATGCGTTCAAGAACGTCGTCCATTGCGCTGTCGCCTGTTCCATCGTCTCGTCGGAGAAGTCGATCGGGCTGCGCCAGTGACCTGTGAGGAAGAAGAGGAGCGTCGCCTCCGGCCCCCACCGGTCGAGCACCTCCTTGATCGAGGCGACGTTCCCGACCGACTTCGACATCTTCTCACCCGTGAAGCGGAGCATCCCGTTGTGCATCCAGATCTTCGCGAACGCGTGGCCGCGCGCCCGCGACTGCGCGACCTCGTTCTCGTGGTGGGGAAAGACGAGGTCGAGGCCGCCGCCATGGATCTCGAAAGCCGGGCCGAGAAGCTTCTCCGCCATCGCCGAGCACTCGATGTGCCAGCCGGGCCTTCCTCGCCCCCAGGGCGAGTCCCACGCCGTGTCTTCGCCGGACTTGTTCGCCTTCCAGAGCGCGAAGTCACGGGGGTCCTCCTTGAGCAGATTCGGTTCGTCCTCCTCGTCCTCGAGCTGGTCGACGCGCTGCCCCGACAGCCGGCCGTACTCCTCGAAGCGGGCGACGCGGTAGTAGACGTCGCCCTCGACCTCGTACGCGTAGCCGCGGTCGACGAGATCGACGATGAAACCGACGATCTCCACCATCGTCTCCGTCACCTTCGGCCAGTGGTCGACCTCATCGAGGCCGAAGCGGCCGGTGTCCTCGAGATACCAGTCGGTCGCCTGGCGCGCCCGCTCGGCGCTCGCACCAGGCGCGGCCTCGTAGATCTTGTCGTTCACGTCGGTGATGTTGTGGACGAGCGTGACCTCGTAGCCGCGCTCACGTAGCCAGCGCTTGTACCAGCACCCGAGCACGTAGGGCCGCGCGTTGCCGATGTGGGCGCGGGCGTAGACCGTCGGCCCGCAGACGTACATCCCGATCGGCCCGGGCGCCTCGGGCAGCTCGACGAGGCCGCGAGCGAGGGTGCTATAGAGCCGCATCGACCCTCCGCAGCGCTTCCTCCTGGGAGAGCGCCGCGATCACGGCCCAGAGCTCGGGACCGCGCTCGACACCCGTGAGCGCTAGCCGCAGCGCCTTCAGGTCGCCGCCGACCGCCTTTAACTCGCGAACGATGTCCTTGCCGTCGAGCCCGCGCGCGCGCAACTCGGCGAAGCGGGCGAGGGTCGGCCGCGCCTCCTCAGGGAGGCTGACCGGCTGCGGCTGGAGGATCGCGGCGGCCATCCGGCGAGCTTCGACGAGGTCGCGGGCGCCCCGCAGCGCTTGCGCGAGCTGCGGTGGCGCACCCGCCCGGGCGCCGAGCTCCTCGTCCGAGAGCGCTCCGATCGCATCGATCGCGAGCCGACGGATCCGCGGCTCGTCGAGGTGGACGTCGTGTGCGGGCTCGCCGAGTTCCTCGAAGTACGCCCGCAACGCCTCGGGCGGCACGCCGGCTTCACGGTACTGCGCGAGCGTCGGTGCGCCCTCGCGCTTCGAGAGCTTCTTCCCGTCCTGCCCGAGCAGCAGGCCGTGATGGACGTACGCGGGCGGCTCGAAGCCGAGCGCGCGCGAGAGCCCGTGCTGCAGCTCGGTGTTCGCGCGATGGTCGGCGCCGCGGACGACGTCGGTTATCCCGAAGTCATGGTCGTCGACGACGCTTGCGAGGTGGTAGGTGGGGCTGCCATCCGGGCGTAAAAGGGTCGTTCGACCGAAGCGGATCGCTCCGTCGGCGTCCGGCTCACCCACCTGCTGCGCCGCTTCCCGGTGCCGGTCGGCCCGCTGGCTCTGCCGCGAAGGACCCTCGTTCCACGACAGCCCGAGCCACTCGAGATCCTCGAGGATCGCCTCGACGGCGCCGTCCACCTCGCGCGTGCGATCGGTGTCGTCGATCCGCAGCAGCATCCAGTCGCCGCGACGCCGGTTCGCAAACGCCGACAGTGCGCCACCGAGATGGAGCGAGCCGGTCGGGCTCGGGGCGAAGCGGGTTCTGGCCATCGCGGCCAGTCTAGAGCCGGGAACGTGCACGAGATCTCCACGTAATCCGCACGCCGCGTGGGCAACCGTCTCGTACGCTTGAGCCATGGAGGCGCGCCGGATAGCTGTGGTCGAGGACGAGGCGTCGATCGCCTCGTCGGTAGCAGCACGGCTGCGTGCGGAGGGGTTCGAAGTGGAGATCGCAGCCGACGGCCACGCCGGGGTCGCGCTCTGCCGCAGCTTTCGCCCCGATCTCGTCGTCCTCGACCTGATGCTTCCCGGGATCGACGGCCTCGAGGTGTGCAGGCTGATCCAACGCGAGCGCCACGTGCCGGTCCTGATGCTCACCGCGCGGGACTCCGAGGCCGATCTCGAGGTGGGCTTGGGCATTGGAGCAGACGACTACATGACGAAGCCCTTCAGTCCCCGCGAGCTCGTTGCACGAGTACGAGCGCTCCTACGCCGCTCCGAACGCGCGCCTGAGGCAGGCGACCTCGTTCGACTCGGCTCGCTCTCGATCGACGCGGCGACGAGACGAGTCACGTGTAACGACGCCGAGGTTCATCTGACGCCGACGGAGTTCGACCTCCTCCATCGTCTTGCGCTCACACCACACGTCGTTTTCGGCCGTCGCCGGCTCCTGGAAGAGGTCTGGGGGTACCGGACCGGCCACGGCGAGCGCACTGTCGACTCTCACGTCCGCGCGATCCGACGCAAGCTCGGCGCCAAAGTGATCAGGACAGTTCACGGCATCGGCTACGCACTGGACACGAACGACCTTTGAGACCGCTCGACTTCCTCACTTCGATCAAACTCAAGCTCGGCGTCGTGATCGTCGCTGCGGTGACCGTGACGGTGGTCGTCGTGCTGGTCGGCGAGCGCGCGGGCCTCTCGGCGTTCCTGACAGGCATCGTCGCCGCTGCGCTCGCGCTTGGAATGGTGCAAGTGCTGGCGCACGGCATGACTCGCCCGCTGCGCGAGATGGTCAGCGCGGCGCGGGCCATGTCGCGGGGCGAATACGAGCGCCGGGTCACCGCGACCTCGCGTGATGAAGTGGGCGAGCTCGGCCGCGCGTTCAACAGGATGGCGGCTGACCTCGCCGAGGTGGACCGCGTTCGCCGCGACCTGATCGCGAACGTGTCGCACGAATTGCGGACTCCACTCGGTGCTTTGCGCGCGATGCTCGAGAATCTCGTCGACGGAGTCGAGACCACCGACTCAGCGAGTCTCTCAACCATGCTCGGACATGTCGAGCGCCTCGGACGGCTCGTCGAGCAGTTGCTCGACCTGTCGAGGCTGGAATCGGGCGCGGTGCCACTCGAGCGGACACCCGTCCGCGCCCAAGAGCTCCTCGAGCGCGTCGCAACCGAATGGCGGCAGGGCGCGAGAGCCCGCGGCGTCGGCCTCCAGCTCGTCATCGAGCCCGAGAGCCTCGTCCTCAACGCCGACGAGGCGCGTCTCCATCAGGTGGTCTCCAACTTGGTCGCGAACGCCGTCCGTCACGCGCCCGCCGGCAGCACGGTGACGATGGCCGCCGGGACGAGCAGGCGCGGCGCTTTCCTCGAGGTGGCAGACGAGGGGACCGGGATCCCGCAGGCGGAGGCCGAGCGCGTCTTCGAGCGCTTCTATCGCTCCGACCAGGCTCGCTCGAGCGACGGCGGCAGCGGGCTCGGCCTCGCGATCGCACGCTGGATCGTTGAGCTCCACGACGGAACGATCCGGACCGAGGAACGTACGCCGAATGGATGCCGGATGATCGTTGAGCTGCCGGAATGAGAGGCTTCGCACTCGCAGCGGCATTCGTCGCCGCCGTATTTCTCCCCGGAGAGAGGCTCGGAATCGCGGTGCCGGTCGTGGCCGGACTGCTCCTTGCGACAGCCGCCGCGACCATACGCGCGTCCGCGCTGCGGCTCGTCCTCGCAGGTCTCGCCCTCGCGCTCGCGGCGCAGGCCGCCTTGCTCGATGCGACCTGGGTGCTGGCGCTCGACCTCATCGCGGCGTGGGTGCTCGCAAGCCTCGCTGCGAGTGGAGTCGCGATCGAGGCGCTCATCGCGCCGGTGCGACGCCTTCGTAAGGTCGGGGCGCTCGCGCCGCGTCCGTCGGAGCGGCACGTGCCGGCGATCAGAGGTCTCGCGGCGGGTGCCGTCGTCGTCGTGCCGTTTCTTCTCCTGTTCCTCAGCGCCGACGCGGCGTTCGCCGGCTTTGCCGGAGACCTGCCGTTGCCGTCGGGAGCATCCGTACCCTGGAGGCTGACCCTGCTCGTGCTCGTGCTCGCAGCGGGTCTGGGACTGGGTCTCGCGGCTCGGTATCCGGTTCGCAAGGGGGATCCACGTCCCGGCCGCCGGTTCTCATTCGCCGAATGGTGGATTCCAATGGTGCTGCTCGACGCGCTCTTCCTTGCCTTCGTCGCCGTTCAGCTCGCCGTCTTGTTCGGCGGGCACGATCAAGTGCTGAAGACCGAGGGGCTCACGTACGCCGAGTACGCCCGCAGCGGGTTCTGGCAACTGCTTGCCTCGACGGCGCTCACGTGCGTGGTCGTCGGCGTCGTTCTTGCACGCGCCGACCTGCGGAACAGGCGCGACAGCATCGTCCTGCGGACTCTCCTCGGCCTCCTCGGCGCACTCGCTCTGGTCGTCCTCGTCTCGGCGCTGCATCGACTGAGGCTCTACGAGGAAGCGTTCGGCCTCACGCGACTCCGGCTGCTCGTAGAGGCGACTGCATGGTGGCTCGGAGCAATGCTCGTGCTCGCAATGGGAGCGGTTGCCACTCACGGCGTCCGCACTCGCGTCGGCAAGCTGGCGGTCGTCGCGACCGCTGCCGGGCTGCTCGCGTTCTCTCTCGACTCCCCGGACCGCCGCGTGGCCGAGCGGAACGTCGAGCGCTGGCGGCAGACCGGAATGCTCGACATCGGCTACCTCAGCGGACTGAGCGCCGACGCTACGCCCGTGCTCGCGGAGCTCCCCGAGCGTGAGCGTGAGCTCGCCATAGAGCGGATCCGCGAACGCGTCTCCGAGGGCGATCCGTGGGGCTCGGCAAACCGTTCGCGCGCCCGCGCCAGAGCGCTCCTCGATCCCTGACCCTCGCTAGGCTCGGCAGGTGAACAACGCCCTGCTCGCCTGGTACGCCGAGAACGGCCGTGACCTCCCCTGGCGGAAGACGCGCGATCCGTACGCGATCCTCGTCAGCGAGGTGATGCTGCAGCAGACGCAGGTGGAGCGGGTCGTGCCGCGCTGGCTTGCCTGGCTCGAGCGGTGGCCGGATCCGACGGAGCTCGCGGCGGCCTCGGCCGGCGATGTGATCCGCCAGTGGCAGGGGCTCGGTTACAACCGTCGCGGGCTCAGCCTGCACCGAGCTGCGCAGGCGATCGCAGCCGACGGCTGGCCGGAGGACCTGACCGAGCTCCCTGGGGTCGGGCCGTACACTGCGGCGGCAATCCGGAACCAGGCGTACGGAGATCCCGTGCTGCCGGTGGACACGAACGTCGCGCGCATCCAGGAGCGCACGCGTCACGCATTCGCGCCGGCGGCGTTGCAAGCGCTCTTCGACCTCGGCGCGACTGTGTGCCTCGCGCGGATTCCGCGCTGTGATGTCTGTCCGCTCGCGGATGCGTGCCCGTCGCGCGGACGGCGCTACGAGCCAGTGCGGAAACAGCCGCCCTTCGAGGGCTCGTTTCGCCAGCGCCGAGCGAACCTGCTCACCCTCGTCGCGGCAGGGCCACAGCCGCTCGCGGACGTCGATCGCGAAGCCGTCGACTCCCTCGCCCGGGACGGCCTCGTCTTCGTCGAGGACGAACAAGTGGCGCTGCCCGCATGACCGCGTTCGAGCTTCGCAGCGACGCGTTCCGCGACTTCGAGCTCTTTCCTGAGCAGCACACCGCGGTTTCTCCGCCACTCCGTTGGACGGATCCACCTGCGGAGACGCGCTCGCTGGCGCTCGTAGTCGAGCGGCGGCCGAAGGAGCACACACCATGGGAGGAGACGCTCGCCACGGAGCCGGAGACCTACTGGCTTGCGTGGGGACTCCCGCCGCACGCGGGCCACCTCGATGCAGGCGCGTCGCTGTTGCGTGAGGGAGCGGGAGTCACCGGGGCGATCGGATACCGGCCGACCCACACACCGCAGGGTCACCGTCGAGTACTCGTCTTCCGCTTGCTCGCGCTCTCGGAGGAGCTGCAACTCGAGAGGGGCGCGACGCGTGTGGAGTTCATGTTGGCCGCAGCAGGACTCGTCCTCGCCGAAGCCGATCTCGAGGCGGTCTGGGAGCCCGGCAAACCCTTGTTCTACGAGCGCGTGAGGAACCTTCTGAATCGCTGGTAGAAGTCAGCCGGCCGGATGATGCACCCAGACGTTCGGCTCCACGTGGATGCCGATCCCGTTCTGGACGACGAGCGTCGCGAGCGCTCCCGGGAAGACGTACTCGCCGTCAGCTGTGAAGCGCATCTCCGTCCATTCCTCCCAGTCGGCGACAGGAGCCTCCATCACCATCGAGCGCGGCGCCGGCGCGAGGATCTTGCCGCCGACCCGCTCGTGGATCCGTAGCCACGGGTCGAAGTGGGCGCCGTCGTCTCGCCGCCACATCATGTACCGCTCGATCGGGATCAGCGGGTAGCGCTCCTTCCAGGTCGGCCGGACAGGCGCGAGCACGTGCTCGAGTCCCGCGTCGCGCGCGGTTTCGCGGAACGCCTGGATCATCCGCGACGAGAGCTGCTGCCCCTGGCGGTCGGGAGAGACGCTGATCGCCAGCGCCATCAACGCGCCTGGCCTTTCGCCCGAGGTCATGCCCTGGACGAAGCCGTCGTCCCAGCCGGAAGGCAGCCCCGCGACCGTGCCGTCCCAGGGAATCGGGAGTGCGTGCGC
>JALYRA010000252.1 GCA_030855545.1 Actinomycetota bacterium
AGACACGGTCGTGCGAGACGACGGCGATCCCGCCCTCGAACTCGTCGACAAAGCGCTCCAGCCGGTCGAGCCCGTCGAAGTCGAGGTCATTCGTCGGCTCGTCGAGGAGGAGGAGATCGAAGCGAGAGAGCAGGATCGCGGCAAGGGCAGCGCGGGCCGCCTCGCCGCCGGAGAGCGTCGCCGTCTCCTGCTCGAGCGAAACCGGGAGCCCAAGCTCGGCGCAGACAACGCCGGCGCGCGCTTCGAGGTCGGCGCCACCGAGGACGAGATAGCGCTCGAGCGCGGACGCGTATGCATCTGGGCTCCAGGCGGCGGTGTGCCGCTGGACGTCGGCATCCGCCTCGGCAACACCGGTGCGCCGCGCCAGATAGCCGAGCAACGTCTCGCCCGGCCTGCGCTCGTGCTCCTGCGGCAGGTAGCCGACGGCGAGAGTCGCCGGAGTGCGCTCGACCGTACCGTCCTCCGGCTCATCGAGCCCGGCGAGCAGGCGGAGCAGGGTCGACTTGCCGGCTCCGTTCGGGCCGACAAGGCCGAGGCGCGAGCGCGGCCCGAGCGTCAGGTCGACGCGGTCGAGAACGGTGTGGGCGCCGAAGGAACGGACGACGCCGTGCAGCGAGACTCGCACAGAACCTCCCAGAGGACGTGAGAACGAGAGACGGGCGCCGCCTGGCGCCGGGAAGAACGTCTGTTTCGCGCTAGTCCGTCATGGGAAGGCGCCGGAGCGCCGCCCCGATCCTACTACATCCGGTCGCGGAGCTCTTCGAGCGCCGACCAGCGCGGGTCGCGCACCTCTTCCTCGTGCGTGTGCGGCTCAACGTTCAGGTCTTTCCCGCACACCGGGCAGAGGCCGGCGCAGTCGCGCGCGTGGAGGATCTGATCGGGAAGGGCGAGCGCGATCGCGTCGCGCGCCCATGAGGTGAGCTCGAGGTGGTCGTCGGCCACGTACTCGCTGCGCAGCTCCTCGTCCGCTCCGGGCTCGGCGGCGTGATACTCGCGCGCGTCGATTGAGACGTCGACGACGGCGTCTTCCAGGCAGCGCATGCACGGACCGTGCAGCCTGACCTCGAACGCAACGCGAAGATCGAGCCCGGTGGTCGCCTGGGCGACCGTCAGCGCCGCCTCCACTTCGTTCGGCACCGGCAGGTAGCGCTGGCCGCCGAGCTCGAACGGCGCCAGCGCGATTGAGACTGCATCGCGTTGCTCGTCCCCCGGACGGAGGCGCAGCCGGCGCAGCGGGTAGCGGGTCACGCCTGCCTTAGAGGTACGACGTGTCGTCTTCGGGCTCGCGCGGCCCGACTCCAGCAACGACCGTCTCCTGCGAGCGCTCGTGCAAGCGCTCGCGGCCGCGCTTGACCGCCGTGAGGAACTTGTCGAGGTTGACCTCGAGCGTCGAGAGGATCCCGTCCGCCCAGTCCTCCATCTCGAGCCGCGTCTCGCGCGCCTGGCGGCGGGCGTCGTCGACGATCTCCTGCGCCTGCCGCTCGGCGAGCTTCACGATCTCCGTCTGCGAGGCTTCGCGCACGGCCTGCTCGCGCGCCTCGCCGAGGATCCGGTCGGTCTCGCGCTTCGCCTCGGCCAGCATCTCCTGCCGTTCCTTGACGATCCAGCGCGCCTGCTTGATCTCTTCCGGGATCGTCGCGCGCATCTGGTCGAGGATGTCGTAGATCTCCTCGCGGTCGATCCGCACCTGGTCGGTGAGCGGAACGGCCTTCGCGTTGTGCACGAGGTCGTCGAGCCTGTCGATCAGTACGAGAACGTCCATCTGTGCAGTCTACTCCCGTGGATTCTCTGGAGCGCCGGGTCTGCCGCTCGGGAACTTCTCCGCGAGCCGGCGGGCGACGGTGTCGGGGACGAGTTCGTCCACCTTTCCGCCGAAGGCGGCGATCTCCTTCACGCCGCTCGACGAGACGAAGCTGACCTGGGCGCTCGCCATCACGTAGACGGTCTCGATCTCGGGGGCGAGATGGCGGTTGAGCTGGTTCATCTGCGTCTCCCACTCGAAGTCCGAGATCACGCGAAGGCCCTTGACGATCACCTTCGCCTGCCAGCGGCGCGCGAACTCGACGACGAGTTCGGAGAAGACGTCCACCTCGACGTTCTCGAGGTCGACGAGCGCTTCCTTGAGGAACTCGACGCGCTCGTCGAGGCTGAACATCGGCGTCTTGTGCCGCGGGCTGCCGACGACGCCGACGACGACGCGGTCGAAAATCGAGGCGGCGCGCGAGATCACGTCGACGTGGCCCATCGTGACCGGGTCGTAGCTTCCTGGGCAGATCGCGGTGATCATCCCTCGACTCCCTTGCCGCCGACTCCTCCCGGCGGGCGGAGC
>JALYRA010000253.1 GCA_030855545.1 Actinomycetota bacterium
AGGCCGGCCAGGGCGTCAACCCGGAGTCGTTCACGCACGGAAGCAGCGAGCAGCGCGTCAAGTGGTTCCGGAAAGGCTTCGACACGGGTGACCCGACGGCGTGCGACACGTTCAAGGGCGACATCTAAGGTCGGCGACTAGAGCCCGAGCCGCTCGAGGGCGGCATCGTCGCGACGCCATTTCGGGCGCACCTTGACGACGAGCTCGAGGAACATCTTGTGGCCGAGGAGCGCTTCGATCTCCGGCCGCGCACGCGTGCCGATCTCGCGGATCATCGCGCCCTTCTTGCCGACCAGGATCTGCTTCTGGGAGTCGGTCTCGACGAGCACGAACGCACGCAGCAGCTTCTCATCGAGCTCGTCGATCTCAACCGAGATCGAGTGCGGCACCTCGTCCCGGGTCAGCTGGAGCGCCTTCTCGCGGATCAACTCCGAGATCCGCTCCTCGTCCGTCTGGTCGGTCGCCGACTCGCGCGGGAAGTGCGGCTGCCCCTCGGGCAGCAGATAGACAAGGTCGTTGCGGAGCTCGTCGACCCCGTCCTTCGTCTTCGCGCTCACCGGGTGAAGCGCGTGGAAGTCGCCGAGCGCCGCTGCGGCCTTCATCCCAGTGATGATGTGGCTCGGCTTCAGATTGTCGACCTTGTTCAGCGCGATGATCACCGGCTTGCCGAGCCCGTAGACGCGCCGGGCGATGAACCGGTCGCCACCGCCGATCCGGTCGCGCGCCGACAGCACAAAGAGCACTGCGTCGATGTCGTCGAACGATGAGTCGACGGTCTTCTGCATCCGCTCGGTCAGCTTGTCCATCGGCTTCTGAAAGCCGGGCAGGTCGACGAGCACGAGCTGCCAGCCGTCGTCGTTCGCGACGCCGAAGACGCGGCGGCGCGTGGTGTTCGGCACCGACGAGGTGATCGCGATCTTCTCGCCGACGAGGGCGTTCACGAGCGTCGACTTGCCGACGTTCGGCCGCCCTGCGACCGCGATGAAGCCGGATTTCACGTGTCCGGGAAGTCCCACGAGTCGGGGAGCAGCTCGTCCGCCTGGTAGCTCGCGATCGAGCCGTCGGCGCGACGGAAGGTGACCTCCGGGATCTTGAACTCGTGCAGCCACTGCCGGCAGCCGCCGCAGGGTGGGGCATTGATCCCGATCGCGGCGATCGAGCCCGGCCCGTAGCCGGCGGTCACCGCTGCGATGACAGCGCTCTTCTCGGCGCAGACGCCTAGCGGATAGGCCGCGTTCTCGACGTTGACGCCCTCGAACTCGCGTCCGTCGGTCGTGCACACGACCGCGCCGACCTTGTAGTTCGAGTACGGCGCATACGCACGCGCGGCCACGGCCTCCGCCTTGACCACAAGGTCCTCGCTCACGCGAGCACCTGGAAGACGACGAGCGCGACAAGCGCGCCGAGAACACCGCCGTAGAGGACTTCGACGGACGAGTGGACACCGGATTCGACGCGGGTCTGGGCCACGAGCAACGCCATGATGAACGTCAGCGACGAAATCAGGAAGCGATGGCCGCTGTCGTCGAGGATCAAGGTCACCGCCATCCAGCCGGCAAAGGCGATGGCCGAGTGGCCCGACGGTAGGCCGCCCCGGAGCGGCGAGCCGCGACCGGTGAGCGCCTTGGTGCCGATGACGAGGATCGTCGTTAGCACGAGCGCGACGAGCGTCACCTCGGCGGGTGCGTTCGCAAGGCGGTCGAGCAGGCGTGAGCTCCGGTCTGCGACCTGGCCCGAGAAGACGAGATAGCCGACGGCGACCGCGACGCCAGTGGCGATCAGGACCGCGCCGGCTGCGATGTCCTTCGCCAGCTTCGCCATCGGGTCGAACGACGTCGTCGCAACGTCGACGGCCGCCTCGACCGCGGTGTTCAGCATCTCGGCGATCAGCACGAACGCGATCGCGAGTAGAAGTGCGATCAGCTCGAGCTTGTCGACGCCGGACACGAGTGCCGCGACGAGCACCAGTGCGGCGACGACGAAGTGGATCCGCAGGTTCCGCTGCGTCCGGAGGACGTGGATGATCCCCTCGAATGCGTAGTTGAACGACTCGACGATAGAGGGAGTTCCTCGCGCCTTCACCGAAACGCCGCCTCCCGCGCCTCCATCTTCTCGCCGTGGTCGTAGCCGAGCAGGTGCAGCAACCCGTGGACGAGCGGCTGCCGCCAGGCGTCGCCGACGACCTGCGGACAGAGAACGAGGTCGCCGAGGGCGCGCGGCACGCCCTCGGGCAGCGCATCACGGCCGTCGAGCGGGAACGAGAGGACGTCGGTGGCCTCGTCGATGCCGAGATGCTCCTGCTTCAACGCGCGACTCTCGTCGGGTGGCACGAAGGCGAGCCCGAGCTCGCCCTCCTCGATCCCCTCCGCGGCGAGCACCGCGCGCGAGAGCTCGGCCGCGCCGGCCTCGTCGACCTCGACACCGCTCCGGTTCTCCACCTCGACGGAGACCATCAGCGCTTGCGCGCGGTGCCGGTCTCTTCCGCGTGCAACTTGTACGCCTCGACGATCCGCTGCACCAGCTTGTGCCGGACGACGTCCTGGTGCGTGAACTCGACGAAGCCGATCGCGTCGATCGACTGAAGGATGTCGCGCACCTGAATCAGGCCGGACGCCTGGTCGCGCGGCAGGTCGATCTGCGTCACGTCGCCGGTGACAACCACCTTCGAGCCGAAGCCGAGCCGCGTCAGGAACATCTGCATCTGCTCGGGCGAGGTGTTCTGCGCCTCGTCGAGGATGATGAACGAGTCGTTCAGCGTGCGGCCGCGCATGAATGCGAGCGGCGCGACCTCGACCGTGCCGCGCTCCATGTAGGCGGCGAGCCGGTCGGGATCCATCATGTCGTAGAGCGCGTCGAAGAGCGGGCGCATGTACGGGTCGACCTTGGCGAGCATGTCGCCCGGGAGGAATCCGAGCCGCTCGCCGGCTTCGATCGCGGGGCGCGTCAGGATGATCCGGCCGACCTGCTTCTCGGTCAGCGCTGCGACCGCGAGCGCGATCGCGAGGTAGGTCTTGCCCGTTCCTGCGGGGCCGATCCCGAACGTGACCGTGCAGTCGCGGATCGAGTCGACGTAGCGCTTCTGCGTGACCGTCTTCGGCGCGATCTTCTTGCCGCGGTGACGCCAAACGACGTCGTCGAAGACCTCGCGGATGTCCTCGGCCTGGTCGAGCGCGGCGACGACGGCGCCTACCGTGTCCGGTCCGATCTCATGCCCGCCCTCGACCAGCTCGACGAGTTCGTCGACGACGGCGCGCGCGGCGGCGACCTTGTCGTCGTCCCCTTCGATGGTGAGCTGGTTCCCGCGCAGCCGCAGCGTGCAGCGCAGCCTTTCACGCAGCGCGTCGAGCACGCCGTCGCCCACGCCTGCGAGCTCGGCGGCGACCTCATTCGGGACGGAGAGAACCTCCTGCATCCCCGCTCAGTGTAGGCGAGCCCGCGGCCGGCGAGCGCGTCTCCGACCTCGCCTGCGACATGCTCGCGACGAGCAGTGCGTCCTTGATCAGGCGAGCTTTTCGCGGACGAGCTGGCTCACGGCCGACCCGTCCGCGCGACCCGCGACCTGCGGCATCACGTCCGCCATCACCCGACCGATGTCCCGCATGCTCGTGGCGCCGACCTCGGCGATCACGTCGTCGACGATCCGCTCGAGCTCGTCCTCGGAGATCGGCTCCGGCATGAACTCCTCGAGCACGTCGAGCTCGTCGTCCTCCAGATCCGCCTGCTCCTCGCGTCCCGCGCTTCGGAACGCTTCGGACGCCTCGACTCGCTTCTTGCGCTCCCGCTGGAGCACCTGCAGCTCCTCGTCCTCGCTGAGCGGGCGCTGCAACTCCTTCTCGGCGCCCTGGAGGCTCGAGAGGATCAGGCGGAGCGTGTCACGGCGCGCGGCATCCCCCTCGCGCATCGCCGTTTCGAGCTGCTCTCGGATCTCTGCGATCAAACTCATGCGGGCATCCCCGTAATCTTTCCACCCAGGACGTGCCAGTGCAGGTGGAAGATGGTCTGGCCGCCGCGCGGCCCGACGTTGACGAGCACACGGTAGTCGGTCAGGCCCGCTCCCTGCGCGGTCTCTGCGACGAAGTCGAGCATTCGCTTCGCCTCGTCGGCCGGGAACTCTCCGATCTCGCGAAAGGTGTCGATGTGCCGCTCCGGCAGGACGAGCAGGTGCGTGTCGGCCTGCGGGTTGATGTCGTGGATCGCGACGAAGCCGTCCGCTTTGGCGACGTGGTCGCCCTCATGCACGAGCTTGCAGAAGAGGCAGCCGTCAGGCGACATCGGCGAGCACCCCTTGTTCGGTCACGGCCCGGCCGCGAGCGCGCACGAACTCGCCAACCGGCCCCTCGACGAGCCACGGCGAGTAGTCGGCGCCGTAGCCGCGGCCGGGACGGTCGATCAGGACGACGTCGTCGCGCCCGACCTTCTCCAGCCAGCGCGCCCGGCAGAGCTCGTCGGACAGCGCGCGCAGGCGGGCAGCTCGCTCCTTCTTCAGCTCGGGCGGCACGGTGTCGTCGCTCGCGGTCGTCGTCCCCGGGCGCGGCGAGTAGGGAAAGCAGTGCACCTTTGTCAGCCGGGCGGCACGCACAGTCTCGAGCGTTCGCTCGAAGGCCGTGTCGTCCTCGGCTGGGAAGCCGACGATCACGTCGGCGGTGAGGTTGAACTCCTCGAGCGGAGCGAGCTTGCGGAGATACGACTCGACCGAGTAGCGGCGCGCCATTGCGTTCAGCACGCGGTCGTCACCGGACTGGAGCGGGACGTGCAGGTGCGGCGCGACGACCGGCGTCTCGCGGAGCGCCCGGACGAGGGCGGCGTCGATGTGGTTGATCTCTATCGAGGAGAGGCGCAGCCGCTCGACGCCGTCGATCGCGCCGGCGGCGCGGATCAATCCCGCGAGCGTCATCCCGGCGGCGCGATCGCGGAAGCAGCCGAGGTTGACTCCGGTGAGGACGATCTCGCGGTGCCCCTGCGCGACTCGTTTTCGGATCTCGGTCAGCACCGCGCCCGCCGTCCGGCTCCGCGTCGCGCCCCGCACGAGCGGGATCACGCAGAAAGCACATGCGAACGAGCAACCGTCCTGGATCTTCACGAACGCACGGACGCGGTCGAGTCGAGCGCTTGCCTGGACGCACGCGATCGCGCCCACATCGCCGGCGATTGTCTCGACAGCCTGCTCGATCTGACCGCGAACGACGGTGACGTTCTCCGGCAGCCTCACGAACGCCGACTCGGAGAGACGAGCGCCGCAGCCGGTGACGTACACGCGGGCGTGCGAGCGAGCGGCGCGCGCTGCCGCCTGACGCGACTTCGCGAGGCCCTCGTTCGTGACGCAGCACGTATTCACGAGCGCGATGTCGGCGCGTCCCTCGACCTCATGATGACCATCGCGGTGCAAGCGCTCGCGCAGCGCCTGGGCGTCGGTCTGCGAGATCTTGCAGCCGAGGAACTTGATCGAGAAGCTCGCCATGAGCGCGAAAGGCTAACCGCGTACGTGCATGTCCGCAGCCCAGCCGCCGCTCTGGACGCGGCGCTCGCGGCGATAACCCTCGAGCTCCGGCTCGTCCGAGACGAGGTAGCCCGAGGTGATCGCGCGCGGCGCGCGCAGCTTCGGCGCGAGCGCGAGGACGGCCTCGGCGGCGATGTTCGCGAGCGCGAGATCCGTCTCTTCCACGTCGTCCTCGCGCAGGTCGGCCTGGCGGACGTCGACGCTGACGCCGTTGTCCGCCGCGTTCCGCTCGGTTGCCTCGACCGCCTGCGGGTCGAAATCGAACGCCCGCACCGGCGAGAAACCGAGCTTCGCGGCAGCGATCGAGAGCACGCCCGAGCCGCAGCCGACGTCGAGCACGCTCCCGCGCTCCTCGCTCTCGAGCAACTCGAGGCAGAGCTGCGTCGTCGGGTGACCGCCCGTGCCGAAGGCGCGGCCCGGATCGATCACGACCGCGAGCGCGCCCTCGTCGGGCGTCTCCCACGGCGGGCCGATCCAGAGCGAGCCGACGCGGACCGGCTTGTGGAACTGACGCCAGCGGTCCTGCCAGTCGTCCCGGACATCCGACCCCGCGGCGCCACCGAAGGCCTGCCAGATCCGCTCCTCGCCCGCGGCGTTCGTGTACGCCGCGAGCTCGAGCCCGCCGTGACCGTCGATCTCCTCGAATCCCTCCGGAAAGAGCTCGAGCATGACCGCCCGCGCCTCCTCCGCCCTCAGATCTGGAACGGTGACCGAGACACGTCGGAGAAGTGGGCTCAACGGATCGCGTTTCGAAGCTTCTCGAAGAAGCTCTCGTCGCGCTTGTAGGTCTCCTCGCTCGAGAGCTCGTCAAAGCGGTCGAGCAACTCGCGCTGCTCGTCGCTCAGTCGACGCGGCACCTCGACGTTGACGAGCACGCGGTGGTCGCCTCGCCGGGAGCGTTGCAGAACCGGCATGCCCTTGCCGCGCAGCACCCGCACCTCGCCTGGCTGCGTGCCGGGCTCGAACTCGAGCTCCAGGTCGCCCTCGAGCGTCGGGATCGTCAGTGTCGCGCCGCGCGCGGCCTGCACGATCGTTAGGTCGACCGCGGAGAGAATGTCGTCGCCGTCGCGCTCGAAGCGCGGGTCTCGGGCAACATGCACCTCGATGTAGGCGTCTCCGGGAAGCCCGCCCAGAGCGCCGTCGTGCCCGGCGCCGCTGATCCGGATCCGCTGGCCGCCGTGGATTCCGGGAGGAATCTCGAGCTCGAGCTCCTTCGTCTCGATTGTCCGTCCGGCTCCAGCGCAGACGGTGCACGGCGTCTCGATCACGGTTCCCGCCCCCGCGCAGGTCGGGCAGGCCTGTGTGCGGACGAACTCGCCGAAGACGCTGCGCGAGACCTGCTGCAGCTGGCCCTGGCCGCCGCAGGTCGCGCACGTGACGCGCTCGGTCCCCGCCTCGGCCCCGTTTCCCTCGCAGCGCTCGCAGGTCACGGCGACCTCAACCACGACCGGCCGGGTCACGCCGGTGTACGCGTCGGCGAGCTCGATCGAGATCGCTGCCCCGACGTCGCCGCCCCGCGCGCGCCCTCCGCGGCTGCGCGAGAAGAGATCGTCGCCGAAGAAGGCCGAAAAGATATCGCTGAGGTTGCCGAAGTCGACGTTCGTGGGCGCGTAGCCGCCGCGCCGCAGGCCGGCGTGACCGAACTGGTCGTAGAGCCGTCGGCGCTCGGTGTCGGAGAGCACCTCGTAGGCCTCGGCGACGGCGCGGAACCGCGCCTGCGCGTCGGGCTCCTCGCTCACGTCCGGGTGCAGTTCCCGCGCGAGCTTCCGGAACGCCTTCTTGATCTCCGCGTCGCTCGCCGTTCGCTCGATGCCGAGCAGCTCGTAGTAGTCGCGTTCGGCCGTTGCCATAGCGACAAAGCGTACCCGGGCGGTCAGTCCTCCTCGTAGGTCGCCTCGACGAGCCTGGAGAGCTCGAACGCAGCAGCGCGGACGGTTCGGACGGCCTTGTCGTAGTCCATCCGGATCGGTCCGAGCAGGCCGATCGAGCCGAGCGTTCTCGTCGGGAGGCCGTACGTCGCGCCGACGAGCGCAACGCTCTGGAGGCCGGGGTGGTCGAGCCCGACGCGGACGTAGGGTCGGCGGACGTCGAACGAGTCGGTCATCAACTCGAGCACGGCGGCGCGCTTTTCGAGCACCGAAAGGAGGCGCCGGCAGGCCTCGAGCTCGTCCGCGCGGGCGTCGTCGAGGAGCGACGCCGCGCCACCGACATAGAGCGATTGCGCCGCCGTCGCCGCGAGGTCGAGGAAAGCGGGACGGAGCGCGTCGACGAACGTTGCCTCGCGCTGGTCGAGGCCGGGATCGTCGATCCGCCGCCGCAGCATGTGCGTGCCGAGGTTGATCCCCACGAGCCGGTCGTTCAGGTATTCGTTCGCCCAGGAGGCGAGGCCCGGGTCGACTGGCTCCTCGAAGGTGACGAGCTTCTTCGCGACACCGCCGGTCGAGGTGATCGTGACGACCATGACGACGGACGGCTGGAGTAGGAGCACCTCGACGTGCCGCACCATCGCTGTCTCGAGCCCCGGCGCGGAGACGAGCGCGAGCAGGCGCGTCACCTGGCCCAGCATGTCCGTCGTCGACTGCAGGGCGCCCTCGACCTCGCTGCGCATCGAGGTGAGGTCGAGCGGGAAGCGCTGCGGGCGCGCCCCCTGTCGCTCGAGCACCTCTTCGGCGTGGAGGCGGTAGCCGGCGTCCGTGGGGATGCGGCCGGCGGAGGTGTGCGGGTGGGTCAGCAAGCCCAGCGACTCAAGCTCCGCCAGCTCGCTGCGGACCGTGCTGGGGGAAACCGGCATGCCCGACTGCTCGACGAGCGTCTTCGAGCCGACGGGCTCGCCGGTGGCGACGTACACGTCGATGACGCGCCGGAGGATGTCACGCTTGCGATCGCTGATCTCGCTCATTTGCAACCCAATGGTACGCGCGGCAACGTTCGTCACCATGAGCGCCTGCTCTGGTCAGGCGAGGAGATCGGCCGTGACGCCGCCGCCGAGGAAGCGGCCGCGGTGCGTGAGCCTGAGCGTGCCTCCCGCCGCTGCGACGAGGCCGTGGCCCTCGAGCCGCGCGACGGCGTCGGGATCGAGCGCGCCGGTGAGACCGTCCGTCGGCAGCGGCTCATCGAGCCGGAGGCCGAGCATGATCCGCTCGCGCGCCTTCGTGTCCGGCTCGAGCTTCTCGAGCTCGCGCGGTGGCCGCTCGCCGCGCCGTAGTGACGCGAGATAGCGCGGCAGGCTGGGCGCGTTCCGCCAGCGGCGACCGCCGAGGGTGGAGACGGCGCCGACGCCGATCCCGAGATAGTCGCTCCCGTGCCAGTAGCCGAGGTTGTGGCGGGCTCGCAGGTCGCGGCCGTCCTCGACGCGGCAGAAGTTGGCCGTCTCGTACCAGCGGTAGCCGGCCTGCGAGAGCGTCTCGACGACCCGCTCGAAGTAGTCCTCCATCGCCTCCGCCTGCCGTTCGAGCTCGTCGCCGTGGGCGTGGGTGAAGCGCGTGCCCGGCTTCGCCTCGAGCTCGTAGGCCGAGATGTGTTCCGGCTGGAGCGCGATCGCTTCTGCGAGATCCCGGTCGAGGTCGGCTGCGCTCTGCCCAGGGATGCCGTAGATCAGATCGAGCGAGACGTTGTCGAAGCCCGCGTCGCGAAGCGTCGAGACCGCGCGGCGGACGTCCTCCGGGCGCGCTCGCCGCTCGAGCACCTCCAGCAGGTGCGGCTGGAAGCTCTGGGCGCCGAGCGAGATGCGGTCGACGCCGTGCTCCCGCAGGAGCGCGGCGAGGTCGGGCGTGACCGTCTCGGGATTCGCCTCGACCGTCGTCTCCTGAGCGCGTGGCAGCGCCGCGAGCAGGCGCGCGAGTGCGGCCGGCTCGGTGAACGTCGGCGTACCGCCGCCGAGGAAGACGGTCTCGACGTCGTCCGCGAGCGCCGACCGCTCGAGCTCCAGCTCGGCGAGGAGCGCGTCGACGTAGCCGCCGTGCTCGCCGGCATGCCCGGTGACCGTGACGAAGTCGCAGTAGCCGCAGCGATGCGCGCAGAAGGGCAGGTGCACGTAGAGGTGGCGCGCGGTCACTTCGAACGCTCGTCCAGGTTGAGCACGGCCAGGAACGCCTCCTGCGGCACCTCGACGCCACCGACCTGCTTCATCCGCTTCTTGCCCTTCTTCTGCTTCTCGAGCAGCTTCCGCTTGCGCGAGATGTCGCCGCCGTAACACTTCGCGAGCACGTCCTTGCGACGGGCTTTCACTGTCTCGCGCGCGATGATCCGCGCGCCGATCGCGGCCTGGATCGCGACGTCGAACATCTGCCGCGGGATCTCCTTGCGCAGCCGCTCGACGAGCAGCTTGCCGCGGTCGTAGGCGAAGTCGCGATGGATGATCAGCGAGAGCGCGTCCACCTGCTCGCCGCCGACGAGCACGTCGACGCGGACGACGTTGCCCTCGCGGAAGCCCGAAAGGTCGTAGTCGAAGCTCGCGTAGCCGCGCGTCCGTGACTTCAGCTGGTCGTAGAAGTCGAGGACGATCTCGCCGAGCGGCAGCTCGTACGTGA
>JALYRA010000269.1 GCA_030855545.1 Actinomycetota bacterium
CGGCTACCTCGTCGCAGCGGCGCTCGTCTCCGTCACAGCGTCCTCGCTCGGGATGGTCTCGAGCGTTCCGCTCGCCCGCAACCTGCTGACGCCGGCGCGCACGAGCCGCCACGTGGTGAGCGCATCGATCGTCTCATTCGCGGCCGTCGCAGCGGCTGCCGGCGTGTTCGCGCTCGTCGGCGACCGGATCGTCCAGGCCGCGCTCGGTCCGGCGTACGCGGGCGACGTGGGTGACGAGATCGGCCGCCTCGTTGTGCTGCTCGGGCCCTGGATGGCCACCTCGATCGGAGTGACGATCACGTTCCCGATCCTCTTCGTCGCGGGCCGCGGCGGACGGCTGCCGCTCCTCGCCGTCGCCGCGCTCGCCCTCCACGTCGCCGTCGTGTGGGCGCTCGTCCGCGCGTTCGACCTCGACGGCGCCGCGATCGCGCTGGCGGTCTCCACGCTTGCCGTCCTCGTCGCGCTGCTCCTCCTGCTCTCGCCGCGCGTGTTCGCCGAGGCGGCACGCGGCCTCGCGCTGGGAGCACTGGTCATCGGAGGCCTCGCGCTCGCGGCGTACGCGGCAGCGGGCACGCTGCTTCCGGCCGTTCTCGCCGCCGTCCTCGGCTCGGCGGCGTTCGCGGTGCTCCTCCTCGCCACCAGCCGGCTCGGGCTCCGGCAGGCATGGAGCTACCTGCGGGCGCTTGAATAAACTGCCGCCCGTGCTTCGCGGCCTTGTCAAACGCACTCTCGAAACCGCAGGGCGGACGAGCGTCGGCAAGAACCTGATCCATGCGGCGATGGGCGCCGACTCCGGGCGCAGCCGGTACGCCAACGTCGCCCGCTGGCCCGACTCGCTCGACGGCTTCGAGGACGTCGCCTTCCTCTTCTCCTCGAACCAGCTCAGCCACGGAATCGTCTCGCTCCAGCTCGACGAGGCGGCGTTGCTCTACCGGCTCGCGCGCCGGGTGGCGCGCGGCGCCGCGGTTGTCGAGATCGGCCGCTTCAAGGGAGGCAGCACGCTGATGCTCGCGAGTGCGCTGCCCGAGGGCGCGGAGCTCTGGTCGTACGACCTCCACGTCGCGCTCCGCCCCGATCTGACCGGGCCGCAGCTCGACGGCGAGCTCGAGTCCGCGCTCGACCGTTACGGCTTGGGCGAACGCGTCCGTCTTGTCGTCGGCGATTCGCGCACCGCGGAGCCGCCGCCGCGAGCGCCGGAGGTGGTGTTCATCGACGGCGACCACAGCTACGAGGGAGCTCGCGCCGACTACGAACGCTGGAGCCCGCTCGTGGCGCCGGGCGGCCATGTGCTCTTCCACGACGCCGTGGATACCGGCGGCTACGGCAACCATTACCCCGGTGTCGCGCGCCTGGTCGAGGAGGTGGAGCGCGATTCGGCGTTCGAGCGGCAACCCGACGCCGGCTCGATCGCTCACTTCACCCGCCGCGCCTGATGCGCCTCGTCGCAGTCGTCCTCTCCTGGAACGGTCGCGAGGACACGCTCGCGGCGCTGGCGTCGCTCCGCGGGATCGAGACGATCTGCGTCGACAACGGCTCGACGGACGGCTCAGCGGAGGCCGTCGCCGAGCGCTTTCCCGAGGTCGAGCTGATCCGGACCGGTGTCAACCTCGGCTTCGCCGCCGGCAACAACGTCGGCATCCGCTGTGCGTTCGACCGCGGCGCCGACTGGATCGCGCTCCTGAACAACGACGCCTATGTCGAGCCCGGCTTCGGAGCCGCCCTCGCAGCTGCCTCCGAGCGCCACCCGGACGCCGGTGTGCTCGCCTGCAAGGTCTACGTCGTCGATCCGCCCGACGTGCTCTGGTACGCCGGCGGCAGCTTCGACCCGAGGCTCGGCTATAGCGGCCGTGTGCGCGGCTCGGGGCAGCGGGACGACGGGCGGTTCGAGGAGGAGATCGACGTCGGCTGGGCGACAGGCGCCGCGCTCGCGGTCTCGCGCGAGGCGATCAAGCGCGCCGGCCTGCTCGACGAGGAGATCTTCGCGTACCTCGAGGACGTCGACTGGTGCTTCCGCATCCGCGCCGCCGGGCTCCGCGTCGTGTTCGTCCCGTCGGCGAGGGTGTGGCACAAGGTCTCGGCGTCGACCGGTGGGCCGGCCTCACCGACGAGCATCCGCTACCACTGCCGCAACACGCTCGTCGTCTGCCGCCGCTACCGACCGCTGCCACGCGCGGCGGAGACGGCACGGGAAGTCATCGTTGTCGCGACGCACGCGCTTCAGGCGCTGCGGCAAGCC
>JALYRA010000285.1 GCA_030855545.1 Actinomycetota bacterium
GCCCAGCGACGTCGCGTCCGCGCAGAGGATCCTCCTCGTACGTGCGTCCGATTCCCCCGTCCTGCGCAACGATCTTCGTGTTGAGGTGTGGGCGCGCTTCCACGCTCCCCAGGTGCTCGAGACGACCGTTGCCTGCGGGAGGACGACGCCCGCAGCCTGCAGCGGACCCGAGAGCGCCCGGCCAGTGAAGGTGTCGAGCACCGAACGGGTCCTGAGGTCGTACATCACCTTGTTCGAGCGTGAGAGCAAGCCCGAGGTGCGGAGAACGGGCGGCTCGACGCCCCGAGGAACCGAGTCCAGCAGATACGCCTGCGCCGAGCGGCAGAGGGTGCAGTAGGGGATCCCGAGGCGCCGGCCGCCGATCGTGACGTTGACGAGCTCGTGCACCTCCATGATGTTCTTCGGGAAGGCGACCGCCGCGTCACCGACGACGACGCCGAAGACGATCCGCTCGTCGGGATACCAGTCGCCGCCGGCCGCCCCCGTCAGGGCGGGATCGTCCAGCGCCGGAATGCACCCGCGCGCGCACCCGTCGGAGTCGCCGAGGCGGCGATCGTCGATCAGGACGCCGCCCCACGCAAGGAGCCGCCAGTCGATGTCCGCGTCCGCGTCGGCGAAGAACGGCTTCCAGCCGGACTCGAGCGCCACGTACAGCTGCGCCTTGCGCTCGCGATACCTCGGCGGGGCGGGCAGATCCCAGGCGATCAGGTGATCCGTGACCGCTCGCCACGCGCCGTCGGAGAAGTGCGGGCCTCGGCGCACGTCGATTCCGGCCAGTTGCTGGAACGCGTCGACGAGCTGACGCTCCTCGACGCCGCCCTGGTAGAAGCGCAGAAGGTCGGACACGAGCCAGCCGAGCCGGGCGTCGTGCGAGTCGGCGATCACGTTCAGCGCCTCGGGATCGAGGATGCCGACGGCCGCCTCGGGCAGAAGGCGGGCGAGCGCCTCGTCGACCCGCCGCTCGAGCGGCTCGTCGACGACGATCGGCGCGTCGGGAAAGGAGTACGTCGGCTGCGTCGTCGACTGCGCTTGCTGCTCCTCGTCCCCGCCGCAGCCGGGGGCGACGAGCACAAGCGTCGCGACAAACGCGGCGGCAGCGAACCTCATTGTGCCTCCACGATAACCCCGCCGCCTTCGGCCGCGATCGCCGGCGCGCGATCTTTAACCATCCCGTAAGGGCGCCGAAAGTTCGACGTAAGGACTGCCTCGTAGGTTCGAGCCCACACCAACGAGGGAGGGATAGATGCGCAAGCTCATCCTGCTCGGACTCATCGTCCTGGCCACAACCGCCCTCGCCGTCGGGCCGGCAGCGGCGGACGACGACGAGCGCGACGACGACGCGGCAAAGACATGGCGCGTCACGATCACGAACCTGACTCCGTCCGGACCGGGCGGACCCGGCTCACAGCCACTGTCACCGCCCCTGTTCGTCGTCCACTCCAGGCAGGCGGACGTCTGGGGCGTCGGCGAGATCGCGAACCACGGCGTCGCCGCAATCGCCGAGGACGCCAACAACGCGCCGCTCGAATCGGCGCTGACCGCACTCCCGGGCGTGAAGACGGTGCACACCGGTGCCGGAGGGCCGATCCCGTCCGGGGCGACGCGCTCCTTCACCGTCGAGACCTCCGGCAGGTTCAACCAGCTCTCGGTCGTGACGATGCTCGTCAACACGAACGACGCCTTCACCGGCCTCGACTCGCTTCGCCTGCGCGGCCACGGCTCATCCCACGAGACGATGGCCTACGACGCCGGCAGCGAGCGCAACAACGAGCTCAAGTCGCACATTCCCGGACCATGCTGCGGCAACGCGTTCGTGCGCGACCCCGCGGGTGCGCTCATCGGCCCGCACGAGGGCATCACCGGCCGCGGCCAGCTCAGCCCGGCCCTGTACGACTGGAACGGCGCGGCCGCTCGCATCACCATCGAGCGGGGCTCCTAGCCTATGGAGGAGCGGCGGGCGAGGGAGACGTCCCTCGCCCGCCTTAAGTGCTCAGGCACGCCCCTACGAGAGGGGTAGCCGGAACTTCAACTGCGGGCCGAGCGTGTTCTGCTTCAGCCTCCACGTGACCTGGTAGGAGCCCGGGCCGCGCGCGGGGAAGTTCGCGTGCCAGCGCACCCGCGACACGTAGAACGCGCCGGACTTGCGGATCGGGAAGTTTCTACAAGCGCTCGCGCCCTGCGGGGGCTTCACGCAGAGGTCGTAGCGGTCGAAGTACCGCGCGAACGTGGTGAGCTCCAGCGAGACCGCGCCGCTCCGGTTCAGCACGCCGAAGCAGAGATCGCCGGTCGAGCTGCAGTAGCGAGCGATCGTCTTCGGCTGCGAGGCGGCGGCCGCCCAGGACGACGAGATCAGCCAGACTGAGATCGTCAAGACGAGCAACAATCCGCGTCGCGAGATCACACCTGAGTTGTACAGGAGCTGCGGTAGTAGGATCGGCCGGCCTTGGATCTCTACGACTGGCTCCTCTTCCTGCACGTCCTCAGCACCTTTGTTCTCGTCGGCGCGCTGACCGCGCTCTGGGCGCTCGTGCTCGCCACATCGGGAGCCGCGCCGATGCTGTCGCCCGACTCGACAATGCGATTCGGACGCGCGGCGGGGATCCTCGTCGGCGTCGGAATGACCGGCGCGCTCGTCTTCGGCATCTGGCTCGCGATCGACCTCGACGGATACGAGCTCTGGGACGGCTGGATCCTCGGCTCGCTCGTGCTGTGGCTGCTCGCCGGCTGGGCGGGGGGCGCGTCGGGCAAGGCCTTCGGTCGCGACACGGCCGGCGGCCGGCGAACCGGTATTCGCCTCCAGGCCGTCAACACCGTCGCGATCCTCGTCATCCTCGTACTGATGATCTGGAAGCCGGGAGCGTGACGATGATCGCCGCGATCCGCCCGGACGACGTCAACCTGCCGCTCCTCTTGCACGTGCTCGGGGCGATGCTGCTCGTCGGGGCGCTTTTCGCCGTCGCACTCGCCACCGCGATCGGCTGGCGCCGCCCCGGCGACACGGTCGGCTTGACGCGCTTCGCCCTGCGCACTTTGCTGATCGGCGTGCTGCCGTCGTACATCCTGATGCGGGTCGGGGCGCAGTGGACGGAGGCCGCGCAGGACTATCCGGACGGCTTCGATCCGGCGTGGCTCGGGATCGGCTACATCACGGCCGACGCCGGCTTGCTCCTGATCCTCATCTCGATCGTGCTGGCGGTCGTCGGCCTGCGGCGGTTGCGCCGCGGATCCGGCGTCGGGTTCGGACGCGCCGTCGGAGTGATCAGCATCCTGCTGCTCGTCGCCTACCTGGTCGCGGTCTGGGCCATGACAGCGAAGCCGGTCTAGATCGCCGACGGGTGCAGGAGCGGCAGGGCCGACTCCCATCCGACCGCGAGGACGGCGCCGAGCGAGGGCGGTGTGATCAGCATCGCCAACCCGGTCGGCCGCGATCTCCGGGCGGCATAGCCTCCCGGCGTCCACTCGAGCAGCTCCTCGCCGCGCACGAGCCACGACACGTTGTCTTGGAGGACGAGTGCACCGTCGGGCAGGTCGTCGAAGTTCGCGGCATGCAACCTCCGCTCGCGCGTAGCCGGATCGACTCGCTCAGCGTGAAGCTCCGCATCGATCGCGTCGGCACCGGCCCGTCCCCAGCGCTCGACGAAGCGCAGATAGTCCTCGCGGCGGCAGAGCGCGCACGGGCGGTGTCCGGCGGCGAACGCGGTCGCCTCGTCGAGGAAGAAGAGCTCGGTGAACCGGCCCGGCTGCAAGAGCGGCGACCGGTGCCAGCCCTTGAACTCGAGCCGGCAGGAGATCCAGCGCTTACCGTTGTAGCGCCGCCGGATGCGACCGTGCTCGTCGTGAAGGCAGCCGCGATTCCCGTAGACAAGACCGCGAGCGGGATCCGCGACCAGCTCGCCGAGCGGGGTGACCCGGTTTCGCAACGGCATCTCGCCGAGAACCTACCCGGGGAGGATCACTTCGGCCGTCTCGCGAGGAAGACGAGGAAGTCGTCGTCTCCCGCCGGCACGGCGTCGTTGTGGTCGCCGCGCACTTCGACATCGACGAACCCGGCGCGATCGAGCATCAGCGCGAGCTGATCTGATCTGATCTACGAAGGAAACAAGGCTAGCGTGGCTGCGGCACGATCCTGAGATACGGCTTCGGAGCCTTCCAGCCCTCTGGATACCGCTCCTTCGCCTCGTCGTCCGAAACCGAGCCGGCGATGATCACGTCGTCGCCGTCCTGCCAGTTCGCCGGCGTCGCGACCTTGTGTTCGGCCGTCAGCTGGAGCGAGTCGATCACGCGCAGCACCTCGTCGAAGTTGCGCCCGGTCGTCATCGGGTAGACGAGCACGAGCTTGATCCTCTTGTCCGGCCCGATGACGAAGACGTTCCGGACCGTCTGGTTGTCGGCCGCGGTGCGCGCGAGCGGGTCGCCGGACGTGCTCGCCGGCAGCATTCCGTACAGCTTCGCCACGTTGAAGTCGTCGTCGCCGATGCTCGGGTAGTTGGGGGCGTGCCCTTGCGTCTCCTCGATGTCGCTGGCCCAGTCGAGGTGGCTCGAGACCGGGTCGGTCGAGAGGCCGATGATCTTGACGTTCCTGCGCTCGAACTCGGGCTTGATCGAAGCCATGTAGCCGAGCTCGGTCGTGCAGACGGGTGTGAAGTTCTTCGGGTGCGAGAACAGCACCGCCCAGGAGTCGCCCATCCAGTCGTGGAACCGGATGCGGCCGTCCGTGGTCTCGGCCTCGAAGTCCGGAGCAGCATCGCCGATGGTCAGAGTCATCACTCGCCTCCTCGTAAGCGGAACGTTCATCACCTTCCCAACGCAACGGCCATTCTCCCTATGCCCGGGAGTGCCTGTCGAGCTCGCTAACGTCTCCCGTGTGGAACGCTGCGCCTGGGTGCCGCTCGACGATCCGCTGTACCTCGCCTACCACGACGAGGAATGGGGCGTGGCGGTGCGCGACGATCGGACGCTCTTCGAGTTGCTCAACCTCGAGGGCGCGCAGGCGGGACTCTCGTGGTTGACGATCCTGCGCAAGCGCGACGGCTACCGGATCGCCTTCGCCGGCTGGGACATCGAGGCGATCGCGCGCTTCGGCGAGCGCGATGTCGAGCGGCTGCTCAGCGACGCAGGCATCGTCCGGCATCGCGGCAAGATCGAGTCCGTGATCGGAAACGCCCGGGCGACGCTCGGACTCGGCGTGCCGCTGGCGGAGCTGCTCTGGTCGTTCGTCGGCGGTGAGACGACGGTGAACGAGTGGCGAACCGTCGCGGAGGTGCCCGCGCAGACACCCGAGTCGACGGCGATGAGCAAGGAGCTGAAGCGACGTGGCTTCCGCTTCACCGGCCCGACCACCTGCTACGCGTTCATGCAAGCGGCCGGCCTCGTGGACGACCACGTCGTGGACTGCTTCACCCGTACAGGCGGCCACTAGAAACGCATTGCCCTCAGTCGTAATCTGTTTCCAATCTAGGGAACAGTGGCCCCAGAAGCTCGAGATCGACTCGTTGAGCGCGGGCACAAGCCAGGCGCTGCTGGAGACGGTGACGATGACCTGCGAGTTCATCCAGCGGGTCTCGGTCTGATCGAGCGGAGGGAACGGGCTTGGGGCTTCCTCGCGGCCGCGCGAGGAAGCCCATCCCCGGTCTACGCGCCCAAAGCTGACCGGATCTTCTCGACCGTCGCCGCCTCAGCTTCGTCGCCGCCGCCCGCGGCCTTGCCGACGGTCTCGGCAAGCTCGAGCACAAACGACTTGTAGGCCTCCACCTCGTCAGGTGCTTTTGCCTCGAGCGTCGCGACCGCGCCTCGTAGCGCTTCGAGCGTCTCCGACTCGATTTCCTGCGGCGACGAGGTCAGACCGAAACCCGTGCCTCGCTCGCCCGACAACTCCCGGATCAGATCGCTCTCGCCGGAACGGCCACCCGCGAATTGCTTGGCCAGGGAGCCTGCCTCCTTGAAGCTGTCGAAGAAGCTCCGGTCGCTGACGGAAACGAGCAGCCCCGCCCCGGTGGCGCCTTTACGGAGCTGCTCCCACTCCTGCTCGCTGAAGTCGCTCTTCTGTGCCATCGATCCTCCTCGGATGTGCGACGGACGTCGCAAGGTCGTTGTTCCACAGAGACCGGATATCCGAATCCTGAATCGGTTTCGGCCCGCCTGACTCTGGACACTTTCCGGACATGGCAATCCAGTCACAAGAAGTCGTGCCCGGGGTCCACCGCGTCGCGGACGGGCTCGTCAACTGGTACCTCCTCGTCGAGGACGGCCAGGTGACGCTCGTCGACGCGGGCTGGCCGCGCAGCTGGCCGAACGTGGAGGCGGCACTCGAGCAACTCGGCCGCTCGCCCGGAGACGTGAGCGCGATCGTGCTGACCCACGGTCACGCAGACCATTTCGGCGCCGCCGAGCGCGCCCGCACCGAGTGCGGCGCCACGGTCTATGCGCACCGGGACGAGGTCGCGCGCGTGACTGGCAAGAAGAAGGGCGGCTCTTCGATCGCGCTCGTGCCACGCTTCATCCCGCACCTCTGGCGGCCGACGACGTTCGGTTTCGTCCTGCACGCGACCGTTCGCGGCTTCCTGACGCCGAAGTGGGTGGAGGAGGTAACACCGATCGCGGACGGCGAGCAGCTCGATGTGCCCGGCCGGCCGCGTGCCGTGTTCACGCCCGGCCACACCGAGGGTCACACCTCTTTCCTGCTCCCGAACGGCGTGCTCGTCTGCGGCGACGCGCTCGCGCTGCGCGACCCGGTCACGGGCGCCGCGGGGCCGAAGATCTTCACCGACGCGCTCAACTCGGTGCCCGACCGCGCCCGCGACTCGTTGTCGGCGATTGAGGAAACGGGCGCTGAGATCGTCCTCGCCGGCCACGGTGACCCGTGGCGCGGCGGCGTTGCTGCGGCCGTCGGCCGAGCGCGCGAGCTCGACCGCTAGCCGAACGGCAGCAGGTCGCCGAGCGTTAGCCCCGCCGGCGTGGGCAGCCGGTCGGCGACGCAGAGTGCCTTGTCGAGCGCCTGCTCCTGCGCGTTCGCGAGCCAGCTCTCGTACACCGCCGCGCGTGCGAAGCGATTGAGCAACGCCTCGATCGCGGGCCGCGCGTCCTGGAGCGGCATCGTTCCGAGGAAAACCGCCTTCCCGAGCGGCTCGACCTCGACCGGCCCGTGGATCGTGTGGATTCGACCGGTTCGTGCAAGCGAGAAGATCCGCGCCGGAGCGAACGTCTCGACCGCGAAGCCGCGCGTCGCACCGCCGAGCCAGGCAACCGGCCGCGCGGTTTCGACGAGGCGCACCTGCAAGCCGGCGTACGTCCGGTGGAACTCGGCGACGGCCGAGGTGGACGGTCGCGGCGCCACGAAGCGTGCGCGGACGGCATCGCGGCGCAACTCGTCGAGCAGGAGCCCGCGGGCGGCGGTGCGCGTCAGTCCGATCCGGCGAAGAGCAGCGAGGTAGAGAGGCAGGCTGCCGCGGAAATGATCCTCGGCGAACGCGAGCTCGGCCCCGCGAACGGCACGCGCGTCGAGCTCGATCTCCTGCTGGAGGATGAGCCGCTCGAGCACGACGCTCTCGGCGATGTCGCGGTCGCCGATCGCGCGTGCGAGCGGATCGACCGCGCTCTTGCGGATCTCTCCCGCCGGGAGTGCGCACACGACGCCCGGCTTCAGCTGGTCGAGCTGGCCGACGGTCAGTGACGCATCCATCGCCGGCCCCGCCGCGCCCGGCCCGCTGCAGAGCCTCGGGTCGCGCACCCACAGATAGACGCACACGGCCTCGCCCTTGTCCTTGTCGATGCCGGCCTCGCTGAACGTCGCCCACCCCCAAGACCAGATCGAGTGCGTTCTCAATTCCTTCGTCACCCGGCGCACCGCGAGCGCCTGGAGCTTCACGATCTCGAGCCACTTCGAGCGCGGCTGGAGTCCCTCGCGACCGCCGGTGCCGGGCGCCGACTGGAACTGGAGCTCGAGCGCGACCCGGCTCGCGGGGATGCCGATCTCGGTGAAGCGCCGCACGAGCGCGCGCATGCCGCTTCGCATCGAACGGCTCGCCTTGACGGGGCCGAGTGCGTGCAGCTGCGGCACGTTCGGAGAGGTGAAGAAGACCTGGCGGATCAGGAGCGCCGAAGCGGCCAGGTCGCGCCACCACTGCGCCGCCTCGCCACCCGTATACGGCGGGTTCGCGATCGTCACCGCCGGAAACGCGCCGCGCTCCTTCAGGCGGCGGACGAGCGCGAGCGTGTTCGCACGGTACTGCGCCGTCGTCGCCGTCCAGGGGGTCGGTGTCTGCGCGCCGAAGAGCTCGTTCAGCGCGATCCAGGGCGTCTGACAGCCGCTGACGGTAACGGCGAAGTCGAACAGGCGGTCAGCTCGCGCCTCGATCGTCGCCGGATCGGTCGGCGCGGTCGGCGTCCCGACGCGGTTGTTGAAGTTGAGGTCGAAGAAGACGGTTGCGGCCCCGTTGGCGCGGGCCTCGGCCGGCTTGACTGTGCCCGAGGTGAAGGCGAGCGTCAGGCCAGGCTTCTGCGGCAGCGGCGCGTCGTGACCGGCGAAGTCGACCCAAAGGGGGTTTGCGTCCGGAATCCCGCATTCGCGCGCGAGGGCGCCGCCGGGAAAGATCGACGCGGCAAGGGCGGCGAGGACGACGGCTTGGCGCACGCTCCTAGTTGTAGCCGGTCGCTCAGAGGTTGCGGCGATACAGAACGAAACCAAGCGGGACGAGGGCGGCGAGGGAGAGCCAGGGGGCGAGCTCCGTGCGCGAGCGCTCCTTCCACAGCGGCTTGCGCGGGC
This sequence comes from Actinomycetota bacterium, assembly GCA_030855545.1. Taxonomy (GTDB): domain Bacteria; phylum Actinomycetota; class Thermoleophilia; order Gaiellales; family Gaiellaceae; genus Gaiellasilicea. The sequence continues at coordinate 8,762 of JALYRA010000285.1, forward strand.
CGTCCCCGACGAGTGCCCGCACTGCGGCCGCCGCACCCTCGGCGTCTCGCTCGTCGAACGATCGCCCCGCTGCGGCGCTCGCGAGGTTCCGTACGGTGAGGCGGCTGCGGCCGTCCGGCCGATAGCCGGCATCGCCGAGCCCGCCGTGGATCCGCTCGTTCGCGCTCCAGACGTGCACGAGCACGAGCTCGAGCCGGTGGCGGCGGAGGAGGGCGCCGAGCTTCCTGGACGAGAAGGGATCGGTCTCGAAGTCGCTGAAGACGACGACGATCCTCCGCTCCGGCGTCACCGGGAAGAACCCCTGCGGCCCGAGTTGCTCGAGCGAGCTGAGCAGCGTGCTGTTCTGCCGCCGCTTGCCCGGAGGCGGCTGCTCGATTCCGATCGAATGCTCGAGCGTGGCGGCGAACACGTCCTCGTCCAGCGTCGGGAACAGATGTGGCAGCACCCGATCGGTCATCGAGGCGAGCCCGACCTTCAGCTCCGGAACCGATTCCCGTAGCTCTTGCGCGAGCTCACGCGACCGAGCAATGCGGTTCGCCGAGCGGCGGGTCGGCGCCGCGAGCATCGAGCGCGTCGAGTCGATGACGACGTACGCGTTCACGTCGGTGCGCTCGTGCTGGGTGGCCCCGCGCTCGAGCACGGGCTGCGCAGCCACGGCTCCCACCAGCAGGCCGGCCACCGCAACGGCGGCAACGAGGAGAATCGTCGTCCCGCGCCGCGGCCGCCTGAGGCCAAGCGCTCGGCGCACCCGTCGCGCCCGGGCTTCGGTCAGCGCCAGCGCCAGCAGCGGCACGAGCGCGACAAGGGCGATCACGGCCCCGGTCGGGGTCAGGAGGGAGAACTGCACGCCCTAGTAGCCGGAGCCGCGGCGGCTGACGGCGGCGCCACCGAACTCGGTGCCGTCCTGTCCTGCCGAGCCGCCCCCGCCCTGGCCGCGGTTTCGCTGGTCGCCGACGAGTCGAAGAATCGATTCGAGATTGAACTTCGCGTCGTCGTTCGCCGGGTCGAGGACGATCGCGCGGCGGTACGCCGACCCTGCCGCGCGGACGACCTGCGGCCGCTCGGCCTGGTCGGGCGGCGTCAGGAGCGCGAGCACGCCGAGCAGGTTCGCAACCTGCGAGGTGCCTCGGCCGCCGTCTTCCTCCACGTCGGCGAGCGCGGCCTGCGCCTTCGCC
>JALYRA010000292.1 GCA_030855545.1 Actinomycetota bacterium
CGCCCCGGGCGTGCCGCTGTACGCCGGCTTCGGGATCTCGACGCCCGCCGACGCGCGGGCGGCCGCGGAGCTCACCGACGGCGTCGTCGTCGGCTCACGTGCGCTCGAGGCGGCCGAGGACGAGCCGGCGGCGCTGCAGGCCTACGTCCGCTCCCTGCGTGACGCACTCGACGCGGCCTGACGAGAGCGGCCGCGCGATCGGGGGATGCCCGTGCACCCGGTTCGGGGATTCCCCGAGCGCCGAATCGGCGATTCAGTTTCGCTCGGCATTCGACAATTGTCGAGAGGTCGCGTGCGCAGGGGTGCTCACGCAAAACCGAGGCAAGAGGGATCAAATAATGGGGAACACCGAACTGCAGGGGACGTCGAAACGCGTCCGGATCGTCCTCTGCATGCTGATCGTGCTGGGCATCAGTGCCGTCGCGCCCGCCTCCGGCTTCGCCGCCGACTGGACGTGGAAGGCCGCCAAGCCGACCGCCGACTGGACGAGCTAGCCGCCTGACGGTCGCTGCCCCTTTCGAGGGAGCCGCGATCCCCGCTTCGGACGAGGCGCCGGTAACCCCGCACGGGGTGCCGGCGCCTCTACGTGCTGCCGATTGTCAGTAGGGCCCGCGCGGCGCGGGTTCCCCCAGTACCTTGAGGTGATGCGGCAGATGAGCGTGCAGGCGATTTCGGAGTGGTCCGGCTGGCGGACGAAGCGGGTCGATCGCCTGCCGCGGTACGCCGCCCTCTACGCCCTCAGCGTCGGAATCGGCGCCCTCGCCGCCGCCACCGCCGCCACGGCGTCCTCGGCCGCTCCCACGCGCACCGAGTGGATCGCATTCGCGCTGCTCCTGCCCCTGACGGCGGTCGCGCCGCGCTTCAGGGTCGCTTTCGGGCGCAACCACGCCTTCCAGACCGGTCCGACATTCCTCGTCGCGGGCGCGCTCGTGCTGCCGCCGACGCTGCTGCTCGGGCTCGTCGTCGCCCTGCACCTGCCGCTCTGGTCGCGCAACTCGCTGCCCTGGTACATCGAGGCGTTCAACCTCTCGAACCACACGCTGAGCGCGCTCGGAGCCTGGGCGGTCGCCGCCGCCGTCGGCACCGGCGGGGACGCGCTCTTCGCCGCCGCCGGCCTGCTGGCCGCCGTCGTCTTCGTCGGCGTCAACCACGTCCTGTTGGCGCTGATGCTCCGCCTGGCACGCGGCCACTCGTTCCGGGAGAGCGGCCTCTTCGCCGCGACCGGGCTCGGGATCGAGATCGTGCTCGCGGGGCTCGGCGTCGCCGTCGGCGCCTTCGCTGTCTTCAACCCGTGGCTGCTACCGGCCCTGATCGCGCCGCTCGCGCTGGCGCACCGCTCGCTCTCCACGGTGTCGCTGCTGACCGAGAGCGAGGAGCGCTTCCGGACCATGTTCGAGTCGGCGCCGAGCGCGATCATGCTCTTCGACCTCGAAGGCCGCATCTTCGCGACCAACCGCTCGGCGGAGTCGATGTACGGCTACACCGAGGAAGAGATGGTGGGCAGGCTGCCGACGAGCTTTCGGCACCCGGACGACCGGGAGCAGGGTGACCGTGTCTTCGGTCAGCTCGTCCGGGGCGAGATCGACGCCTACCGCCGCGAGGCGCGCTTCGTCACGAAGTCGGGCGGGACCCTGGTCGCGCATCTCGCCACCGCGCTCGTGCGGAAGGCGGACGGGCAGCCGGGCTACGTGATCGGGATGGCCGAGGACGTGACCGGACAGAAGCAGCTCGAGGACCAGCTTCGCCAGAGCCAGAAGCTCGAGGCGATCGGCCGTCTTGCCGGCGGCGTCGCGCACGACTTCAACAACATGCTGACCGCGATCGGCGGCTACACCGTCTTCGCGCTCGAGCATGCAGACGCCGGCACGCCGCTCCGCGCCGACCTCGAGGAGATCCGCAAGGCGACCGACCGCGCCACCCTGCTGACGCGCCAGCTGCTCGCCTTCAGCCGCAAGCAGGTGCTGCAGCCGGAGCTGCTCAACCTGAACGGCATCGTGCTCGAGCTCGAGTCGATGCTGCGCCCGCTGATCGGCGAGGACATCGTCCTGAGGACTCAGCTCGACCCGGCGCTCGGCCCGATCGAGGCCGACCCCGGGCAGTTGCACCAGGTCGTGATGAACCTCGTCGTCAACGCGCGCGACGCGATGCCGAACGGCGGCGACATCACGATCGAGACGGCAAACGCCGACGTCACCGAAGCAGGGGACGACGCGATCGAGCCCGGCCGCTACGTCACCCTCACCGTCCGCGACGCGGGAGAGGGGATCGACGAGCCGACGCTCGGCCAGATCTTCGAGCCGTTCTTCACGACGAAGGAGTCCGACAAGGGAACGGGCCTCGGCCTCGCAACGGTGTACGGGATCGTCAAGCAGAGCGGCGGCTACGTCGCTGTCGAAAGCGAGCTCGGGGTCGGCTCGGCGTTCGTCATCTACCTTCGACGTGCTGCCGATTCGCGCGCACGATCAGGATCGGCGGAAGCTGCTCCTGATCGCTCTCGACCCATGAACGGCGACAGCCCTCAGGCAGAGAGGTCTGCAACCGTGCTCGTCGTCGAGGACGAGGAGGTCGTGCGCGGCCTCGTGCTCCAGGTTCTGTCAGGCGAGGGCTACGCGGTGCTCACCGCTGCGGACGGCGACGAGGCGTTTCCGCTCGCCGAGCAGAACAGGTTCGATCTGCTCCTGACCGACCTGACTCTGCCGGGCATCGGCGGCCGTGCGCTCGCCGAGCGCCTGCGCGAGACGCAACCTGGCTTGAAGTGGTCTACATGTCCGGCTTTGCCGAAACGGGCCTCTTCGACGGCGGCCTACCGGCGGGAACCGCGTTCCTGGAGAAGCCGTTCACGTTCTCAGCGCTCAAGGACACTGTCCGCGCGTTGCTCGTTCAATAGTTTATTCTAACTAAACTTATTACGCGTACTTCAAC
>JALYRA010000300.1 GCA_030855545.1 Actinomycetota bacterium
GGCGAAGGACGGCGTCCTCGCGTGGGAGCAGTGGGATCCGAACGGCGCTTCCCGCCTACCGGTCGCGGTCAGCTACGTCTGGGAGGCGCAGTACGGCGGAATCTCTTTCGCGAAGGAGAAGACGACCGTCCTCCGCATCACCGGCCCGGACCGCGGTCACTACTGGCGCGCGACGACGCTCGACCAGTTCACGGCAGACCGTTGGATCGAGGATCCGACGCCGCTCTCGACCGGCCCTGCGCGCGGGCGACTGCCGGAGGACCCGTTGCTCCCGAAGCGCGCGCGCAACCCGCGCACCTGGGTGAAGCAGGAGGTGGAGATCATCGCTCTCCAGGACGCGCACATCATCGGCGCGGCGCAGCCGGTGGCGCTCGACGCTCCCGGATTCGGGGCGGTGTTCCGGCTCTCCGACGGCCTCGTTCGCGTCTTCGACGGACTCCAGCGCGGCCAGCGTTACACGATCCAGAGCTTCGCACCGCGTCCCGGGCCTGCCGACCTCGCCTCCGTCCGGCCGACGTATCCGGACGCGCTCAACCGCTTCCTCGATGTCGGCCGCACGCGCGTTCAGAAGTTCGGCGTTCCCGGTCGCGACGAGGCCGTCGACCGGATCTTCGAAGACGAGCGCTATCTCGCGATCTGGCCCTATGAAGGACTGTGGGAGCAGGCAAAGCGCCTGCGGGCCGGCGCGCGGACGCCGTACGGAGCGGTCGTCGCGATCGAGACCTGGCTCCGCTCCACCGGCGGCTTCGTCTACGACGAGAGCCCCCCGCCGACAGGAGGACTCCCCGCGCTCGCGCACTTCGTCGCCCAGGGCAAGCGCGGCTACTGCCAGCACTTCGCCGGGGCGATGGCGCTGATGCTCCGCTTCCTCGGGATTCCTGCTCGCGTCGCGGCAGGCTTCACGAGCGGCACCCGTGAGGACGGCGGCTGGACCGTCACCGACCGGAATGCCCATGCGTGGGTCGAGGTGTGGTTCGAGGACTACGGGTGGCTCGCGTTCGATCCGACTCCCGGTCGCGGCGCGCTGACGGCGACCTACAGCGCGTCATCGACCGGATTCAACGCCGGTGATGCCGCCGATGCGTTCGACCGCCCGGCCGGCGCGCAGAGCCGAGGCGGCGCGGACGAGCTCCGCAGCCTGCTCGAGTTGAAGGAGCGTCTGGCGGAACGACAGCAGACCGGCGGCGCTGCGAGCGACGGCCCTCCGAGCATGCTCTGGCTGCTGGTCCTGCTCGCGTTCGGCGCCGGAGCAGCCATCGGCGTCGTCAAGCTCGTGCGCCGGCGGCTGCGCTACGTGACGCGCGATCCGCGCCGGCTTGCAGGCGCCGCGCGGCGCGAGCTCGCCGACTTCCTCGCCGATCAGGGCGTCAAGGTCGACGGGAGTGCGACGCCGGACGAGCTCCGCACGCTCCTGCACCAGGAGTTCGGGGCCGACGCCAAGCGCTTCGCCCACGCGCTCGCCGAGGCGCGCTTCGGGCCGGAAGAAACGAGCGCGGCGGCGGCGACAAGGGCGCGGCGTGAGCTGCGGCAGATCCTGCACGTCGTTCGCCGCAGGCTGGGCCGGACGGCGCGCCTTCGCGGGCTCGTGACCGTGCGCTCGCTGAGAGCTTGATCCCGGCGGTCGTGATCGCTGCGGGCCTCGGCACCAGGCTACGGCCGCTGACCGAGCGGTATGCGAAGCCCGTGCTCCCGGTCGAGGGGCAGCCGGTGCTCTCGCGCCTGCTGCGCCAGCTCGCCGAGGCGGGGACGCCGTCGGCGACCGTGGTCACGGGTCACCTCGCCGAGCAGGTAGAGCGTCTCGTCGGCGACGGCCGCGGCTTCGGGCTCGATGTGCGGCTCGCCCGGCAGGCCTCGCCCGACGGATCTGCACACGCGGTTGTCGCCGCGGGCGTGACCGCGCCGTACCTGATCGTAGGCGCCGACCAGGTCTTCGAGCCAGGCGAGCTCGCGCGCTTTGCCGCCGACTTCGCGGCGAGCGGCGCCGACGGCGCGCTCGCGCTCCAGGACGCTCCGGGACCGGTCGAGGCTCGCGACGGCGTCGTCACGCTCGTGCTCGGCGAGGGACGGGCGGCGGCGCCACTCTGGGCCGTCGGCCGCGAGGTCGCCACGAGCATCGACGCGTTGCCGGGCGAGGCGCCGTACGAGCTCGCGGCCGCGTTTCAGCATGCGATCGACGCGGGGAAACGGATAGCGGGGATCGAGATCGGTTCGACGCGGGATCTGACGACGCCGTTCGACCTGCTCGAGGAGAACTTTCCCTACCTGAGGAACCTGTGAGCGACGCGTACGAAAACTTCCAGCAAGGTCGAGCGCACCTCGCCGACGGCATGGCCGCGCAGGCGACCGTTGCGCTCGAGAAGGCGAAGAAGCTCGAGCCGGACAAGGCGTCGATTCGCGAGGCGCTCGGGATTGCGTACTTCCGGATCCAGCGGTGGCAGGAGGCGGAAGCGGAGTTCCGCGCCGTCCTCGAGCTGTCGCCGACCGACGATTACGCCCACTACGCCCTCGGCCGCGCGCTCGAGAAGCAGGGCCGCGATGCGGAGGCGAACGGGCACTACAAGCTCGCAAGCTCGCTCTCGCCGAAGAGCGAGACCTACGCCCAGCGGATCATGCAACTGGACGACTAGGTCATTCGTTCGCCCGTTACACGGCGGACCTCGGCGAGCGAGGTGACGCCCGCGAGGACGAGACGGATGCCGTCCTGGCGCATCGTCGTCATTCCGGCCTCGACGGCGGCGGCGAAGATCTCCTCAGTCGAGCGCTCGATCAGGCCGCGGAGCTCGCCGCGGATCGGCATCACCTCGAAGAGGCCGACGCGGCCGGTGTAGCCGGTGAACGAGCAGGACT
>JALYRA010000313.1 GCA_030855545.1 Actinomycetota bacterium
GGCGTGCCCTGGGGCACGCCGCTCCCTTCAGGCGTAACGGCCGACGCCGGCACTTTGGGCGAGACCCGCATCACCGAGGAGGCCTTGAGGTGCATCATTCTCGCTCTTACTGGCCCGTCAGTTCGCCCGCGTCGTCACGTAGATGTCCTGCGAGCCTTCGCCGCCGGTGCGGGTCGAACCGAAGTAGAGCGTCGTTCCGTCCCACGACAGCGAGGGGCGCAGCTCGTTCGCGCGACTGTTGACGTCGCTACCCAGGTTCGTCGGGGACGACCATGGATCGGACGTGCTCGCGCGCGTCGACGTCCACAGGTCGAGGCCGCCGATCCTGCCCGGCCGGTCCGAGTCGAAGAAGATCTCGAGCCCGTCGCGGCGCAGGTTCGGCCGGGAGTCGTTCTGCGCCGTGTTCAGTCCGGGCGCGAGCGTCGGCGCCGAGAATGAGTCGCCATCGAACACGCTCAGGTAGATGTTGCCGTCGCCCGCGCGCGTGCTGGAGAAGTAGAGCTCGTCTTCGAGAAGGTATGGGCTCGCCTCGTCGGCAGAGCTGTTGACCGTGCAGCCGAGGTTCTGCGGCGGTGCCCAGCCGCGGGTCGCGTGCAGCCGCGTCCCGTAGATGTCGCCGCCGCCGCAGCCGCCGGCCCGCGAGCTTACAAACAGGAAGGTCTTGCCGTTCCGGTGCGCCGACGGGCAGATGTCGTCCGCCGAGCTGTTGACCTCGCGAAAGTTGACCGGGTCGCCCCAGGCGCCGTTCTCACCGCGGCGCGAGTACCAGATGTCGATCCTGCCCATCCCGCCGGCACGGTTCGACGCGAAGTAGAGGACGTCGTCGCGCTGGGCGACGAAGGGGCAGCCCTCGAGCGCCCCGGTGTTCACGTTCCCGCTCGTGCCCGGGATTGACTCTGCGTTCACCGCCGGCGACCATGCGCCGAAGTTCATCGCCTGGGCAACGGCGGCGATGGTGACGACGGCGGCCGCGCTCGCGACAGCGGCGATGCTAATCCGTCTGATGGTCATCTCTTTTCCCTCCTGTGTCAGAAGGACGCTTACACGGCCTCCAGTGGATTCACTCGAAGCATCCGCGCTCGTTCGTCTTGTGGCTATTCGCCGTTCGGCGTATATTCAGAGAAGCGTGGTTCGCCTTCTAAGAGCCGATCTCGAGGCGCTTCTCACCTTCCTCGGGGACGTCGCCGAGCTCGAGTTCGATGAGCCCTACCCGGTCGAGGTCGTTGCCCGTGTGCAGGACCTCGTCCGCTGTGACGCCGTTACGTACCAGGAGCTCGACCTCCACGCGAAGCGCTGCTTCACGATGGTCGGGATCAGCCCGAAGAGCGAGGACGACGACGACGACGACGACGACGAGGAGCTCTACTGGACCGTCGGGCCGTGCCCGATCTCCGACTACCGCGCCCGGACGGGCGACCTGCGCGCGGTCACGATGTCCGATGTGATCGGCCGGCGGCGATACCACGAGCTGCCGATCTTCCGGGAGTACTTCCGGCCGGCCGGAATTGACTACATGATCGACCTCGGCCTGCCCACCACACTGCGGCGGCATCGCTCATTCATCCTGTTCCGGGAAGCGGGGGCGGGCGACTTCTGCGAGCGTGATCGCGCCGTTCTCGAGATGCTGCGACCGCACCTCTACCGTCTCGAGGCGCACGCGGCGCTCCGACGACGGCTGTCGGAGGCGCTTCGCACGCAGGACGGCAACGACGATGAGTCCAGCGTCTACGCGGAGCTGACTGCGCGGGAGCGCGAGATCATCGAGCTGGTGGCCGAGGGCAAGACGAATGCGCAGATCGCCGCGCAGCTCTGGGTCGCGCCGAGCACCGTCAAGAAACACCTGGAGCACGTGTACGAGAAGCTCGGCGTCGGCGGACGAACAGCAGCCGCCACGCTCGCGCGTGCCTCGCGCTAGACGCTGCGACTCGACCGCACCGAGTCACCGTTCGGCGCACCTTTCCTCAGGAGTGATTCGGATGCGAGGGCACGATCCCGAGGCGTCGTCCGCCTCCTCGGCAAGCGCTCGGCGCTCGAGGGAACGGAGCCGTTCCCACGGCCCTTCTCGGAGTGGCCGGGGTTGCTCCGCGCCCTTCCTCGCGCGTGGGCAATCCCGGCTTCCTTCCCCTTTGGGAGGTGCTCGCTGCGGCGACCGGCGTGGCCTTCACGGCCTCGCCGCTTCGTAGTCAGCTTGGATCTTGACGCTTCCTGCTGGAGCTGCCGCTCGTTATTGCGTGGAGCCTCTTCGCCGACGCGCCCGCCGCCGCGCGGCAGGCCATAGGCGTCAGAGGAGCTGACGTTCGAGCGTCCAACAAGCAAGTCGACCGGCGTGCGGCGAGGCCAAGCCCGCGACCCGTCGGCGGTGGAATGGAGGATGGGCCGTCTCGGCCGTCGTCATACAGGGGATTGACGGGTCGCCGGGGTCGAGATCAGCTCTGTTGCCTGACTAGACATCAGTCCGGCTTCGGCCGCGGAGTGGACGGTTCGCGGCACGTCGCCTGACTACGGTTCCAGTGGCCGTTTTGCGCGGACGCCGCGCGAAAGCGTAGAAACACTCTCAATCACTCAGCTGAAACGCGACGCTCTCCTGGGCCTCTTTTCAGCGGCCACTTGCTCGACGATCACCTCGCCGAGCGTGCGTTCTTCCTCGGCGAAGGCTATTCGGTCGCCGACATCGGATCTACGGCTACGTGCACGTCGCCGGCGAGGCTGGGATCGACATGCGAGCGCTACGCATCGCCCTGGTCGGTGGGCCAGATGAGAGACCCGATCACGATCCACCCGAGCGCGAACACCACGAGCGGAAGCTCGAGCAATCGCTCGCTCACTCCGAGAGTGATGCCGCCGCCGATCATCACTCCCGGCACGGCGAAGACGCCCACCGCGAGGGGCAACGATCGCCAGCGCCGCGGAAGCACGAGAGCGCGTCGCGCGGCGAGGCCGAGCAGCACGAGACCTGCGACG